>NZ_VUOT01000053.1:0-30946 GCF_009829295.1 Nocardia sp. CY15 | reverse complement strand
TCTAGCGTTGGCCCGGCGCCTGGTCGACGTGCTGTGGGCACTGCTGCGCGACAACCGCCCCTTCGACACCCAGCCCCCGAGCATCAACGGAATCCGAGCTGCGGCTTGACATGGTCATTGAGATTCCCTCGAGGGTTGAGTCCGCTTCAGCGGGAGGATGGTTCGTTGGTTTCGACAGACGTCAGCCGATGCTGAACGGCATCCCGTAGAGGGTGGTCTTCGAATAGTGATCGCCGATGATCTCGACGACCGTGTACGAACGCGCCTGCGCGTAACCAGCGCAGCCCTGGATCTGAATCTCGGCATCCTGATACTCGACGGAGTACACCCCGGGCTTGAGGATGTCTTTGTAATCGATCTGAACGAACGTGACCTCGCCGGGACCGAGGTTGATACCGATGGAACCGCCCGCGCTGGCGCCGCTGAGGTTCACACTGCCCGACACACCCGCGGAGATGGCGTCGTCGGCGATGCTGATCTGGCAGCCGACAATGTAACCGGTGCTCAGCTGCGAGGCACCGTGAGTGGACGAATTATTCGTGCCCGGGTTTCCGCTCGGGCCGTTGTTCGGGCCGATCTCACCTTCCGGCGTCACAGCGACATCGGCAATGGCGTTCCCCGAAACCCACACGACACGGCCGGCACCGTTCGCAGCAAGGGACGGGGAGATCAAGGCGCGCTCACCATTGCGGGTGATCGTCACGCCGGTACCCACCTTCTGGCCGTCCGGCAACGGCACGAAGGTGTCGGCGTTGGCAGCACCGGTCGAAAGCAGGCCCATGGCTACAGCCGCGGCAGCGCCGATGCCCGCGACGCGGACACCGCGGCGCAGACCATTGGTGCGGTTCTCGCTCATACTTCCCCTCATCAGGTTCAAACAGTCAACCTCGACCGTCGAGGCTGGACAGATGGTCCTCTCAGGCCCAGCTCAGTGTGTCGCTCCTTTGTTGCCGATGTGTAACCGGCTGTTATTTCGGCGCAACCAACTTACCGGCGCCGGAACCGAGCCATGGTTCCGTCGAGCGGCGTAGTGCGTGCCGGTGCCCGGGCCTGTGATGTCCAACTGTGGAGTGGCTCGATGGGAGATTAAACGTTCTATAACGAGCCTCGCAACGCGAGGTTTCGTAAAGTTCAAGGTGACTCCCGCCACAGTTGCGCACATCTGAATATGGCGTGACGTGCATAAATACCGGATCGCTACGGCTGACCAGGTGCGCAATGGTCGCGTATGGGCACAGCGACGCCGACGTCGCGGATCCGCGACCGGCGGTAAAGCGTCTCGGCCGGATTACTTCCGAGCTGAATTGATCACTGGAGGATCACAAAAATGGCCGACGGCAGTACGTAGCAACTACGTAGATAACGGCCTCAGCCGTGATGCGGGGGAACTTGGGCTCGCAGCCAGTCCTCGGCGCGGCCGCCGTCGTCACGGTCGTCGCGCTCGTCGCCGGTGGTCTCCGGCAGAGTGTCGCCGAAGATCTTCGCCAAGCGCGCATCCCTCGCCCGGCGCGCGGCCGGGCGAGGGTTCTCGGCGGGAGAGGGTGCGCTGATTATTCGACCAATCCGGAGAGTTCGCCGATCACCCGGCTGGCGAGCGGGCCGAGCGTCGCCATGCCGTCCCGGATGGCGGACCGGGTGCCGGGCAGGTTGACCACCAAAGTGCTCCCGGACACGCCTGCCACACCGCGAGAGAGCCCGGCGTCCAGCGAGCCGGCCACGCGGCCGGAGGAACGGAGGGCTTCGCTGATGCCCGGCAGCTCGCGGTCGAGCACCTGCGAGGTCGCCTCCGGGGTCACGTCACGCGGGGACATGCCCGTGCCGCCGACGGAGATGACCAGATCCACGCCGCCGATCACCGCCGTGTTGAGCGCGTTGCGGATCTCCACCTCGTCGGCTTGCACCGACACCGAGGCGTCCACGAGGAAACCCGCCTCGGTGAGCAGCTCGGTGACCAGCGGACCGAGCGAGTCAATACCTCCATGCGCCGTCCTGTCGTCGACGACCACCACCAGAGCACGCCCCGCCACAGGAGCATCGATTTCCATGGTGCTCACCGTAGCGCCTGCGCCGAGCAACTCGGCGGCCGCGCCGAGAACGTCGGGGTCGACATCGATCGTCCGGCCCTGTCCACCGGGGACCGCGCGCATCACCGGCCACCGTCCGCGGGCGCGCCGGAGAGGGTCACCTCGACGGTCTTGGAGTTGTTGCCCTGCTCATCGCTGTAGGTGACCTTCACCTTGTCTCCTGGTTGGTGTGAGCGGACCGCGGCGACGAGCGCGTTCCCGGAATCGATCGGGCGGTCATCGAGCCTCGTCACCACCGCCCCCGGCGGAATGCCCGCGCGTGCGGCGGGACCGTCCGGCGTGACGTCGCGGACCTTCGCGCCGGAAATCTGCTGCGCCGGATCCTGTTGACGCGACACGGTGATACCGATCTGCGCGTAGGTGGCCTTGCCGGTCTTGATCAGTTCGTCGGCCACCCGCCGCGCCTGATCGACCGGGATCGCGAACCCGAGTCCGATCGACCCGGTCTGGCCGCCTGCCATCTCGGTGGGCCCCAGCGTCGCGATGGCGGTGTTGATTCCGACGAGCTTGCCGTTGCCGTCCACCAGCGCGCCGCCCGAGTTGCCGGGGTTGATCGCGGCATCCGTCTGAATCGCGTCGATCACCGGGCTGACCGCGGGACCGGGCTCGCTGCCGTCACCGGAGGTCACGACCGGCCGGTTCAGCGCCGAGACGATGCCCGTAGTGACCGTGCCCGCCAGACCGAGCGGCGAGCCGATCGCGACAACCGGCTGGCCGACCTGCAGATTCGCCGAGGTGCCCAGTTCGATCGGAGTCAGGCCGCTCTTGCCGGACGCTCGGATGACGGCCAGGTCGGAGACCGGATCGGCGCCGACCAGGGTGGCGGGCGCACTGCTGCCGTCGGAGAACACAACCTCCATCCTGGCGTTCGGTCCACCGCCCGCGGCCACGTGATTGTTGGTAAGGATCAGGCCGTCGGAGGACAGGACCACTCCGGAGCCCTCGCCCTCGGCCTTGCTGCTGGCCACTTTGATCATCACGACGCTGGGCAGCACCTTCTGTGCGACCGCCTGGGTGGAGCCGGCCGGAGCGTTGACCGCGTTGCTCATATTCGGCTTCGGCGCGTCCAAGGCGTTGGTCACCGGGGCGCGGCCGTCGTCGCCGTGCGTGACCAGCGCGCCGACCGCACCGCCGACGCCACCGCTGACCAGGGCGAGCGCCACGGCCCCCACGGCCAGTCCCGCACGGAACGGACGGCGGGCCGGTGCGGGCGGGGCGCCGTAGACCGGACCCTGCGGGTACGTGGCGTCCTTCGGTGGACCGAAGGACGCGGGATGCCCTGGGTACGGCGCAGCCGAGTGGTGCTGCGGATACGGCGCGGTGGGATGCTGCGCTTCCTGCGAACCGTAACCGGGCGCGTGCGCCTCCCGCGGTCCGAGCGCGCCTGCGTCCGGCGGGCCCGGCTCCCGGCGGTCCTTCGAATCCTCGGTCATGGACTCCTCGTTTCTGCTCACGTCCCGACCAGGGTGGCCACGGCGACTGAGAGCGGACTGAGACCGTGCTTTCAGTTTTCCGAGATCTGTCCCCAGGAGCCGGTGCACAATAGAACCACCGCCAACTTGATGTCTCAAATCCTGTGGCAAACCGATCGGAGCAATGTCCGAAATACCCCACCGAAGATGAATATTCCGCACAGAACACCAAGATTGTGCGGTAAATGGTCTTCTCTTGCCCGGTATTGCGTCAATCGGGCGCGGGCGCGCCCGGCTCTCCGGGCAACACGATGCGGACGACGGCGCCGCCGCGTTGCGAGGTATCGATGGCGATGGTGCCGCCGTGTTTCGTCACGACCTGCTTGACGATCGCCAAGCCGAGGCCGGAGCCCGGCATCGACCGCGACGACATGACCCGATAGAAGCGCTCGAACACCAACTCGCGCTCCGCCGGGGGAATCCCGGGTCCCGCGTCGTCGATGGACAGTTCGAGCAGGCCGGGTCCGCTTTCGCGCATGAGGATGCGGACCTGCGCGCCGGCCGGGCTCCACTTGGCCGCGTTGTCGAGCACGTTCAGCACCGCGCGCTCGAGGCCTGCCTCGTGCCCGTAGACGAACCACGGACGCAGGTCGGCGACGAACTCGATGCCCGCGCGGCGGCGCCGGGCGCGCTCGAGCGCGCGTTCCACCACCTCCCCGAGATCCAGGCGCTCGTAGACGGTTTCCGGAGCGTCCTCCCGCGCGAGATCGACCAGATCGCCCACCAGAGTCGACAACTCCTCGATCTGGGCTATCACGTCGGCGCGCAGTCCGGCCATGTCCTCCTCTGGGAGGCGGGGAGCGCCGGGACGGCTCGAAGCGATGAGCAACTCCATGTTGGTCCGCAGCGACGTCAGCGGCGTACGCAATTCGTGCCCTGCGTCGGCGACGAGCCTGCGCTGCCGATCACGCGACTCGGTCAGTGCGCGCAGCATGGTGTTGAAACTCTCTGTGAGCCTTGCCAGTTCGTCGTCACCGGTCACCGGGATCGGCGTCAGATCGTCGGTGCGCGCGATCCGCTCGGTGGCCGCCGTCAATCGCGCGATGGGCCGCAGACCGGTCCGGCCGACCGCCGTGCCCGCCGCCGCGGCCAGCACCACGCCGCAGCCGCCCACGACGAACAACAGCCAGGCGAGCCGGTCGAGCACCTCCCTGGTGCGGTCCAATCGCTGCGAGATGACCAGCGTCGCACCCGAGTCGGTGTGTACGGCGAGTGCGCGCTGATTGCCGACGGTGCGCAGCGAGGAACTCCGCTCGCCACGCGCGACGGCCAGCTCCTGGCTCCCGATGGGCGGATCGGTCGACTGCGGCGGCAGCCAGCGGCCCAGATCGGGATAGATCAGGGCGATGCCGGTGTCGTCGTAGAAGGCGGCGGCCACCATCAGATTCAGATTGTTGAACCCGTAGGGGTTGCTCGCGATCACCGCCGTGGCCCGGCTGCGCAACTGGGCGTCCACGTCGTCGTACAGGGCGCGCGCCACCAAGGCGTAGGCCGCGATCGAGGTGACCGCCACCGCGATCGCCACGACCGAGGCGGCAAGCAGCGTCACCCGCCACCGCAGCGAGACCGACCGGGTCAGCGGCATGGGTGGCCGCATGTCCGGGGACTCGGGCTGTCCCTGGCCGAGGGCGGCGACGACGGGGGGCTTGGGAGGTGTCCGTGCCATGACCGCCGACCTACGGCGGCGTTTCGCGCAGCACGTAGCCCACGCCACGCACGGTATGGATCAGTCGCGGTTCGCCCTCCGCCTCGGTCTTGCGGCGCAGATAACCGATATAGACCTCGAGCGCATTTCCCGAGGTTGGGAAATCGTAGCCCCAGACCTCTTCGAGAATGCGGCTGCGGGTGAGCACACGACGCGGGTTCGCCATCAACATTTCCAGCAGTGAGAACTCGGTGCGGGTGAGACTGATCGGGCGGACGCCACGGGACACCTCCCGCGTCACCGGGTCCAGCGACAGATCAGCGAACTTCATCGCCTCCGAGGCCTCACCCGGATCGGCGGCGGTACGCCGCAACAGCGCGCGCAGCCTGGCCAGCAGTTCCTCCAGCGCGAAAGGCTTCGGCAAATAATCATCGGCACCGGCATCGAGCCCGGCGACCCGCTCGGACACCGAATCTCGCGCAGTGAGAACCAGAATCGGCAAATCATCGCCGGTGCTGCGGAGACGGCGGCATACCTCGAGCCCGTCGAGCCGGGGCATCATCACGTCCAGCACGAGCGCGTCCGGTCGCTGGACGGTTGCCTTCTCCAGCGCGTCCACACCGTCGACGGCGAGATCGACGGAGTAGCCGTTGAAGGTGAGCGACCGGCGCAGCGATTCGCGGACCGCCCGATCGTCATCGACCACCAGAATGCGCATGCCACCAGTTTGACCGCAGCGACTGAGAGGTAACTGAGAGGGCGCTCCCGACACGCCGTGCGCAGAGCACGCGTCCCGCCATGGCGCGTCGCCCCTGTCAACCCCGGGTGACCAGCACCTTCCATGGCCGCAGCGAGAAGTTGACGCGTCCCTTACGCATTCCACCGCGAAACTCGTTCTCTATAGCCATATTCGGCAATTTGCAGAACGACTCCCCCGGATTGCCGTTGACCACTCTGCACGGTATGTTCCGTGCGGTAAAAAGAAGACCTCTAGTTGGTTCTTTGCGGGTTGAATCAATACCGAACAGCCACGCGCGCCCGAGGTCACTGGTGAAGCGGAGGCGACGGAAGCGGATGGAAGCTGCACCGCGGTCCTGGCAATTCAGCCTGTCGAACTGGTCGGTCACCCGCAAGGTCGGCGTGGTGCTGGTGCTTCCGGTGCTGCTGGCCGGCGTCTTCGCCGTGCTCCGAATCAACAACGAGCTGCGCACGATGGCACAGTTGGACGCGGCGACCGAACAGGCCATCATCATCCGGCCGATCGTCAAGTTCGGTTCCGCCACCGAGCAACTCGGCGTCACCGCGACAGCCACCTGGGGCAACACCGCGGACCCGCAGACCGACGCCGCGCTGACGCGGTTCGACCAGGCGCTGGCCGAGCTGGAGGCCGCGTTGCAGACCACCAAGGTCAGCGGCCGGGTCACCTCCGAGCTCGCCTCGGCCATCGCCACCGGCACCACGATGCGCAACAGTCTCCGCAACGGCTCACCCGCGATGGTCGGCGAGCAGTCCGACGAGATCATGGTGCGCATCGGCAACGCGCTGGCGCTGTCGCCGTCGGTGGACGACCTGGTCATCCAGCGCTACTTCCTGCAGCTGGCGTCGGTGCAGACCGCGCGGCGCGTGCTCACCCAGCAGCGCATGCTGATCGGCTCGCCGGACGCCGGACGCAACCCGAGCGTGCGGCCCCGCGTGCTGGTCGCCGCCGGCGCCGAGATCACGATGATCTACCAGTACGCGCAGATCCTGCCGGACTACGCGGGCAATATGCGCCCGCTGCTGGACGCGGTGCAGACCCGTCTGGGCACCTTCAGCCAGAACGCCGCCGACCCGGCGACCAACCCCGCCGTGCTCGACTCGCTGCAAGTCAGCTCGGACACCTACGAGAAGACCACCGCGCAGCTGATCGACACCATCGACAGTGCGCTGGCCGACCGCACCATCGAAGCGCAGACGGGTGCGCTGCGCGAGACGACGATCGTCATCGGGATGCTGCTCGCGGGCCTGGCTCTGGCCCTCTCGGTCGCGCGCACCCTGGTCGTCCCGGTCCGCCGCCTGCGGCGGGACGCACTCGAGGTCGCGCACATCAAGCTGCCCGACGAGCTCGCCGTGGTGCGCGCGGGCGGCACCACACCGGAGATCACCCCGGTCGCGGTGCACTCCACCGACGAGATCGGCCAGCTCGCCCGCGCCGTGGACGAGATCCACGAGCAGGCGCTGAATCTCGCCGCCGATCAGGCCCGCCTGCGCCTGCAGATCGGCAACATGTTCGAAACCCTGTCCCGTCGCAGCCAATCGCTGGTCGAGCAGCAGCTGGCGCTGATCGAAGACCTCGAGCACGACGAGGACGACACCGACCGGCTGCAGAGCCTGTTCCGCCTGGACCATCTGGCCACCCGCATGCGCCGCAACGGCGACAATCTGCTGGTGCTCGCCGGTACCGCGCTGCGTCGCGGCCAGCTGCACCCGGTGCCGTTGTCGGACATGCTGTGGAGCGCGGTCTCCCAGGTCGAGGACTACCAGCGGGTCGAGATCGGCGCGGTGCCCGACGGCATCGTCGCGGGTGAGCCCGCCGTCGACATCGAGCACCTGCTCGCCGAGCTGATCGACAACGCACTGCGATACTCTCCGCCGACCACGCCGGTCACCGTCATGGTGTCGCGCGCGGTGGACGGCGGCTATCTGATCGAGATCACCGACCGCGGTCTCGGCATGTCCCTGGAAGACCTGCAGACGACCAACGACCGGCTCGCCTCCGGTGGTGAGGTCACCGTCGAGACCGCGCGCCGCATGGGCCTGTTCGTCGTCGGCCGCTTGGCCAAGCGCCACACCATCACCGTCAGCCTGCGCCGCACCTCCACGATGGCGCAGCAACCGGGCATCACAGCCAGCGTGCACCTGCCCGGCGCCCTGGTCGCGCCGCCGATGGACGCCACCGACCCCGCGGGCAAGCCGCTCGACATCACGGCCGAGCATCAGCTGCCCTCGCTCGCCACCCCGCCCACCGGCGCGCAGCCGCGCAACCTGGTCCCGGTGCCGAGCCTGCCGCAGCGCGACACCGCTCGCTTCGGCGTGACGAGTTCGGGTTTGCCCCAGCGCCGTCCGGCCATCCGCGTCGCCGACGCTCCCGACCAGCCCACGGTCTCCACTCCAGTCGGCCGAGCGGTCAACCCGGCGGAACAGCCGGCCACCCAGCCGTGGCCGGTGCTCGCGCCGCGCGCTGACGACCGCACCCCGACCGGCCCGTTCGCACCGGTGACGCCCGCCGCGGGTGAGCGGACCGCCGAGCGGGAGCAGGAGCCGGCGCGCACCGATCTGTGGGCTGAGTTCAAGGACGATGAGCCCGCGACCGGACCCACCGCGGCCGCTCCGAGCCAGCCCCCCGCACCGCAGACCACCGCCCGGTCCGGTCTTCCGATCCGGAAGCCCGCTGTACCCGCCGACCCGCCGCAGGAGGCGGCACCGGAACCCGCGACGGTGACCTCCTCCCGGTTGCAGCCGGTCGCGGGCGCCTCACCGACCCCGATCTATCAGCGCATGGTCTCGGAATGGCTGGTCGAGCCCTCGACCTCGCAATCGCCGGAGAACACTTGGTCCTCGCCCGGTGACGCGGGCTGGATGGCCGCCGAGGACGCAAGCCATCCGACCACCACCGCGCGTACCGTGGGCGGACTGCCGATCCGCAGGCCCGGCGCCCAGCTGGTGCCCGGCGGTTTGGCGCCGGCGGAGGACGCGGGAACGCGTGATCCGGAAGAAATTCGCAACAACCTGACCAGGCATCTCAGTGGGGTCCGCAGCGGGCGGGCCAATGCGCAGTACAACGACGGAGGGCTTGCATGACCAACGCGAACAACAGCACCACGGACGAGAATCTGAACTGGCTGGTCGCCCGCTTCACCCGAGATGTGCCCGGCGTGTCCCACGCGGTGCTGGTGTCGGCGGACGGCTTGTTGCAGGCCACCAGTCCGCATCTGCCCAGCGACCGCGCCGAACAGCTCGCTGCCGTCACCGCCGGTCTGGCCAGCCTCTCCATGGGCGCGGCCTCGCTGTTCGACGGTGGCAAGGTGATGCAGTCGATCGTGGAGATGCAGCGCGGCTACCTGCTGGTGATGAGCGTCGGCAACGGTTCGCATCTGGCCGTGCTGGCGAACAAGTCCCACGACATCGGCCGTATCGGCTACGAGATGGCACTGCTGGTCGATCGGGTGGGGTCGGTGGTCACCGCGACCGCGCGCACCGCTGTCTGAGCGTGAGATGTCCAACCCATACGGCCCCGGACCACGACCGACCACGCGCGTCCGGCCCTACGCCCTGACGTCCGGGCGCACCGAACCCGCGATCGACCTGCCGCTGGAGGCAGTCATCGAAACCTTGTCGTACACTGCACATCTCGACTGGCCGACCGGCGACATCCGCACCGAGATACTGCGACTCGGCACGCACCGGCTGTCGGTCGCCGAGATCGCGGCACATCTGGACCGGCCGCTCGGCATGGTCCGAGTGGTGATCGGCGACCTGGTCGTCGATGGCACCATGCGCGTGCATTCGACCCTGACCGAAGAGGCGAGCTATGACGAGCGCCGTTCCCTGATGGAGAGGACATTGCGTGGACTCCGCGCCCTATAGGAATCTGGGGCCCAGTGGACATCCCGGGCCAAGTGGGAATGCCGGACCGGGAAGCACCCCCGGGCCCGAAGGCTTCGAAAACCGGGTCGCTTCGACGAAGATAGTCGTCGCGGGCGGCTTCGGCGCGGGCAAGACCACGTTCGTCGGCGCGGTGTCGGAGATCGTTCCGCTGCGCACCGAGGCGATGGTGACCCGTTACTCCGACGGCATCGACGATCTCGCCGAAACGCCGGAGAAGGAGACCACCACGGTCGCGATGGACTTCGGCCGGATCATCCTGCCCGGCAACCTGGTGCTATACCTGTTCGGTACGCCGGGTCAGCGGCGGTTCTGGTTCATGTGGGACGACCTGATCCGCGGTGCGATCGGCGCAGTGGTGCTGATCGATACCCGGCGGCTGGAGGACAGTTTCGCCGCGGTCGACTTCTTCGAGGCGCGCAAGCTGCCGTTCCTGATCGCGGTCAACCGCTTCCCGGACGCGCCGCGCTTCCCCATCGCCGAGCTGCGCGAGGCGCTTTCGGTTCGTGAGGGCGTGCCGATCGTGGACATCGACGCCCGCAACGCGATCGAAGTGCGCCAGGCGCTCGCCGCGGTCACCGAATACGCTATCGCCCAGCTGAAAGCGAGCGAACTGGAAGGAACCGCCCGGCATGCGTGAGGTCGCGGTGCTGGCCGCGGGCGGTGGCGCCGGAACGTCCGTCGACCAGTTCGCTCTCGGCTATTGGCTGGTGACGCTGTCGCTGGGCATCTCGGTGCTTGGCGCGGTCGTCGGGTTCGCCTGCATCGTGCACGGCGCGCGTTCGGTGCAGTTCCGGCTCGTGTGGCTGGTTTCCGCGGCGATATCGCTCGGCGGCGTCGGAGTGTGGCTGGCCACCTCGGTGGCCATGTTGGGCCTGAAAGTGCCCGGTAGCGCCATGCGTTACGACACGGGCAGGTTGATCGCGGCCTTGGTGGTCTCCGTCGCGGCGGTATTCGCGGCGCTGGTGATCATCGGGCGCACCCCGCGGCTGACGCTGCTGCTGCCCGGCGGCGCGGTACTGGGCCTTGGCATCGGCGTCACCCACTACCTCGGCGTCGGCTCGCTCGAGATCCAGGGGGCGGTCGGCGTGACGATGTGGCTGGCCATCGTCTCCGGTGTGATCGGGGTGATCACCGCGACCGCCACGATGTGGCTGTTCCAGACGCCGCGCTTCCCGCTGGCCCGCGCCGCGACCGTGCTGCTGTTCGGTGTCGGTGTGGCCGCCACGTATTACACGGCGATCGCCGCGTTGCACTTCGACGTCAACCGGGCGGCGAAGGTGCCCGACGGCGTGGAGTTGTTCGACTTCGTGTTCCCGATGTTCGTCATCGGCTTGCTGGCGTTGACGGTGCCGATCTCCGCGGTGCTGATCGCGCCGGACCGCCGCGAGCTGGCCGGACCACCGAAGTCGCGCAGGCCCAAGCTGGAGTCCGCTCGCTGATCCTGGGTCGCCGACCAGGGCGGATCGCACGGCCGCTCACCCCGTTTCGCTCCGCTCTTCGAGACTCTTCGACTGTTTCCCGCTAACAGATGCCCGCGGACGGCCCGGATTCGGCGATGCCCCGAATTCGCCCGCCCCGCCCACTTACAGTGGGAGCCATGCGTTTCGGTCTGGACTACGCCGCTGGACGTCCTGGGGGCGCGGCGATTCGGGCGGCGGGGTTCGACTTCGTTGTGCGGTATCTGTCCGAGGGCGGTCCGAGCCTCCCTGGCAAGCTGCTCACCCCGGCCGAGGCGAACGATCTGCGGACGCACGACGTCTCGATCGTGTCGAAATGGGAGACCACGGCCGCGCGGATGCTGGACGGCTACGGCGCGGGCATCGTGGACGCGCGCGCGGGCCTCGCGCAGGTGCTTCGCTGCGGTGGGCGGGTGGACCGGCCGATCTATTTCTCCGCGGATTTCGACGTTTCGCCGCACGACCAGTTGCGCGTCAACGCCTATCTGGACGGCGTCGCGACCGTGCTCGGCCGGCCGAACGTCGGAATCTACGGAGGGTACTGGGCGGTCAGCCGGGCACTGGACGCCGGATACGCGACCTGGGCATGGCAGACCGACGCCTGGTCCGGCGCGAACGTGGAAACCAGACGCGCCATTCATCAGACGCGGCGCCAAGCGACGGTCGGCGGCGTGCGCTGTGACGTGAACAAGGCCGAGACAACCGATTTCGGCCAATGGGATTTCGTCGAACGGGAGGATCCGGACGTGACGCCGGAACAAGAGGAAGTGCTGCGCGACATCCAGATCCAACTGCGGGGGCCGGGGCTGTCGGGCTGGCCGCAGCTGGGCGCCGACGCGGACGGCCGGAATCGGACGCTGGTGGACGGATTGGCCGCGGCGCTGGCCCGTATCGCCACCTTGGAGCGAGAAACCACCGAGTTGCGAACGCAAGTAGGCGAATTGCGCATCGAGATCAGCGAACTGGAGGCGACGACGGCCGAGCTGACCGAACAGGTGCAGCGGTGGAATGGGCGGCACTGGCCGTGGCCACTGTCGCTGATCGAGGGTCCCGCCGCGCTCGTCGGCGAGCAGCTGGCGCGCCTGGAGGCGCTGTTGCCGGACTTTCCCGGTCTGCCGGGAAACGACGGCGGCGAGCGGCGCGCACCGGGTGATGGCGACGGAGCGGTGGAGCTGACCTCGAAAAACTGAGTCGCACAGCGGCGCAGCGTCCTGGTGCGGGCACTCCGGCAGGGCGAGAGTGCGACGAGAGATCGGGACCGGCGCGACGGCCCCGGAATTGGCGATGGACGGGTTCTCCTGAAAACCAGGAGAACCCGCCCTCGAGGACGAGGGTACCGGCATCCGGCTGCGCGCGCATCATTTTCGGCGGACTTTTCTGCCGACCAAAAACCTACCGTCAGTATGCATTTCGCCGTGTGGCTATCCGATCGCAATCGAGCCGGGCGCAATAGTGCGACGTGATGCCGGACACTTTGATAGCCAAAAGATAGCTGATGCAGCGAGCGACGGCCGCGTATCCCTGTTCCGGAGCGCTTCGATATCCATTTCCGGACAATCGACCAGTATCCAGCGCCCGAGGACGGTCACCAGCATCCCGCAAGTTATCGTGCACCGGCTCGCGCGCGGCGCTGAACACCGCGGTCGATCGAATTAGTCCGCGCAACCGTCCCGGTCGCGCTCGATGGTGATCGCCGGTCCGGCCGCTGCCGAATGCTTTGGATCACCGTAGCCCTCGCGCCGTCGCCGGCACGGTCGGCCGACGCACAGCCCGACGAAGCGGGGCCGCCCGGATCACTCCGGTCGGCCCCGCTTCGGTCGCAATGGGTTCCGAGCGCCCGATCTACAGCCGCTCGACGTCGATCAGACCACGGCGCACCGCGGCGACCAGCCTGCGCGGCACCTTGTGCACGACGCCCCCGACGGTCACCGGGACCAGGTCCACCGGCGCGGCCTTCCAATTCGACCGGCGGCTGCGGGTGTTCGACCGCGACATCCTCCGCTTCGGTACCGCCATCTCAGGACTCCTTCCGCGCGCGCTTGCCGTATTTGCGTTCGAACTTCTCCACACGCCCCTGGGTGTCCAGCACGCGGTGCGCGCCGGTCCAGAACGGGTGCGAGTCGGCGGTGACGTCCACCGTCAACAGCGGGTAGGTGTTGCCGTCGGTCCACTCCACCGTGCGCGCACTGGTGGCCGTGGACCGGGTGAGGAACCGCTTGCCGGTGCTCGCGTCCTCGAAGATCACCGGATGGTAGTCCGGATGGATCCCCTTCTTCATTTCGCTTCTCCTCTCGGGCTTTTCGCGTCCTCCACAGGCTGTCCGGCCTCGTCGCCGTCGGCGCACGGGTCGGCGTGCCATTCGCCGAACGGGTCCTCCCACTGCGCTACGCGCTCCGGCGCGCGCTCGACCAGCCGCAGTTCGTCGTCCTCCACCAGAGCCCAGTGCAATGCCTCGCGAATCTCCGCCGGGTCGGCCTCGTGCACCAGGATCGACAGCGAGATGTCCCGGTCCCCGAACCGCTCGTCCCAGCGCAGGGCGGCCATGGCCCGGCGCTCCGGATCCGCTTCGGCCAGCTCGTCCTCCGACATCGCGGCCAGCCAGCGTCCCGCGCCGCCCACCCGCAGGCCACCGCCCGCGGATTCCAGCCACACCACCTCGTCGGGCTGGGTGGCCAGCCAGATGCGCCCGCGCGCGGTCACGACGCCGTCCAACAGCACGTCCAGCGCCTCGTGCAGGCGAACCGGATGGAACGGCCGCGCCGCGGCGAACTCCACGAGTTCGACGCCGTAGTCGCTGGTCAGGGGCGGACGGCCACGCAGTAGCGGTGCGTGCGCGTCGAAGATCCTGCCGCGTCGGGAATCAGCCGGGACGCGTGTGAGCAGCGTTTCGACCAGGGCGGGCATGACCGCGCCCGGCTCGTCCACCCAGGCGACCGGCGCGCCGGGGACCAGCCTGGCGAGTACGGCCGCGAGCTTGCCCCGGTCGGCCGATGCGTCGGCGAGCACCGCCGCGTGCTCGTCCGCGGCGCCGAGCGCGATGACGGCATCGGCGAAATCGACCTGACCGACCGCGACTTGCGCCACCGTCCGGTCGTCGTCGGCAGCGGCGAGGCCGCGTTCGGCGAGTGTCTCCTCCCCGGTCGCGTCAGCCAGCCACCGATCGGCGTCCAGGCAGGTCAATACCGCCTCCACCCGTACGTCACTCCCGGCCGGTCCGTCGACGCGGCCGTGCACGTCGGCGACCACGACCTGCTCGATGGCGTGGCACACGGCTTCGGCCTCGAACGCCGGGTCCAGCGCGAGCACGATGCGGTCCACCGATTCGCGTCGGGCCAGCGTGCACAGCAGCGGGAGCAGATCCATGCGCAGCGTGCAGGAGACACAGCCGTGCGCGAGCTCGAGCACGGCCGAGGTTTCCCGCGTCGCGGTTCGCACCGTGCGATGCACGATGCCCTCCCGCAGCTGGGCCAGATCGTGGCGGACCACGACGGTGCCCGCAGCCATGCCGAGCACCGCGGCCGCGCGATCCACGCCCGCGGCGGCGAGTCCGGCGAAACCGGCGAGCAGCACCACGGGTGTCCTGCGGTCGGGCGCGGGTGGGACCAGGGGGGAATCTGCCGCGGCCACCGAGAACCCCTTTCAGTAACGATTTTCATTTGCTGTTGGGCAACGGTACATTGTCCGGCAGTCATTGTCGAAAACGATTGTCAACTACTGGAGGGAGTCCGCATGTCGGCCCACTGCCAGGTCACCGGGCGCAAGCCCGGGTTCGGCAAGTCCGTGTCGCACTCGCACAAGCGGACCAGCCGCCGCTGGAACCCCAACGTCCAGCGCAAGACCTACTACCTGCCCAGCGAAGGCCGGCGCGTCACGCTGACCGTCTCCGCCAAGGGCATCAAGACCATCGACCGGGACGGCATCGAGGCCGTGGTGGCCCGGCTGCGGGCTCGCGGCGAGAAGATCTGAGAGGAGCCGACCTATGGCGTCGAAATCCACCGACATCCGCCCGATCGTCAAGCTGAAGTCCACGGCGGGCACCGGTTACACCTACGTGACCCGCAAGAATCGCCGCAACGACCCCGACCGCTTGGTCCTGCGCAAATACGATCCGGTCGTGCGCAAGCACGTCGACTTCCGCGAGGAGCGCTGAGATGGCCAAGAAGTCGAAGATCGCACGCGACCAGCAGCGCAGGGAGATCGTGGCGCGTTACGCCGCGCGGCGCGCCGAACTGAAGGAGCTCATCCGGAAGCCGGGCACGCCGGCGTCCGCGCGCGCGGACGCCCAGGCCGAACTGCAACGCCAGCCGCGCGATGCCAGTCCGGTACGATTGCGCAATCGGGACGCCGCCGACGGACGACCGCGCGGTCATCTCCGGAAGTTCGGACTCTCCCGTGTGCGTGTACGCGAGATGGCCCACCGGGGCGAGCTGCCCGGTGTGCACAAATCGAGCTGGTAGACAACCACTGTTCTCGTGAGAAGGAACTCGTCATATGGCAGTCAAGCGAGCACCGTCTAAGAAGGTTCGCGCCGAGCAGGCCCGCCGTCCGAAGAAGAACCCGCTCATCGCCGCCGGCATCGAGACGGTCGACTACAAAGACGTGAACCTGCTGCGTACGTTCATCTCCGACCGCGGCAAGATTCGCAGCCGCCGGGTCACCGGGCTCACCCCGCAGCAGCAGCGCCAGGTCGCTGTCGCGGTGAAGAACGCCCGCGAGATGGCGCTGCTGCCGTTCACCAGCCGGTAGGCGGCCTCCGCCACGAGCGAACTCGAAAAAGACCCCCGATGCGCGAGCACCGGGGGTCTTCGTCGTCGCTACCGAACCGGCCGAGGTTACGGAATGGTCAGCACCTGGCCGGGGTTGATCGCGTCCGGGTTCGGGATGCCACTGGCGTCCGCGATCTCCTGGTAACGATTGCCGTCGCCGTAGAAGTGCTCGGCGATCGCCCACAGGGTGTCACCCGGCTCCACGGTGTAGGTGCGCGGCTCGGGGGCCGGCGGCGGAGGCGGCACCTCCTCGGCGGCCGGAGCCGCGACCTGCTCCTGCTCTTGCACCGGTTCCGCCTCCGGGGCGGGCAGTGGCGAGTCGGTGTGGGTGCCGGAAGCCCACAGCGCAATGCCGTCGGCGCCGTACAGCACGACGTTGCGATCGGCCTGCACGACCAGCCGCTCGGCCGCCTGGCCGTTGGTCTCGGTGGCCCATGCGGCGCCATCTGCCTTGTAGAGGACGAAGTTGCCGTCGTCCTGCAGCACCGCCCGCTCCACGCCCTGGTCATGAGTTTGGGTGGCCCACACTACATTCCCGTCCGGCTCGGACAGCACTAGATTGCCGTCGTCCTGCAGGGTGAGGCGGTAAGCCCCGCCCTGGAGGGATTGGCCCCGCCCGAGTTCTTCGCCTACGCGCAGCGTGTCGACCACGATACTTCCTTTCCAGAAAAGCTGGTAGAGCATCCGACATGGATGGGCGCCGCAACACCCTGGCGCACATCCCCGCCGAACTTACTGCCCCCGAACGCTTTTCGGAGTCATTACGCGCAGGGTTCGCGGAACGTTCACTGTGGGGTTCGTCCCAGTGCAGGACGCACCCGCGGGACGCTGTCGGATGGGCGCCGGGACTAGGGTGTCGGTATGGATCGGATCCGGGCCGGACGCGCCGCCACAGCTGTCGCCGTAGTGCTTGCCTGTCTCACCGCCACAGGTTGCGGCGGCTCGGACGACAAAGCGAAACCACCGCAGGCGAGCGCCACGTCCACCGCGGAGCCCCACACGCCGATCGAGGACCCGCGTGGGAACCAGGGCAACGAGTTCACCGCCGATCCGACCATCGTCGGCGCGCATCCGATCCCGTTCCGGTCGTGGACTCGCTTGGCGGACAACAAGATAGCGGTCAACTTCGAGACGGGGTCGCCGGAGTGCTACGGCGTGGACGCCACGGTCACCGAGTCGGGCTCGACGGTGACGGTCGAGCTGCGCTCGGGCAGCCGCGCCGAGGCGGTCGGCCGGATGTGCACGATGATCGCGGTCTTCGGCACCCTGGAAGTGCCGTTGAAAGAGCCGCTCGGCGACCGTACGGTACTCAGCGCGGTCTGAGCCAGCGCGCACAGCGCCTGCCCCGCCGGCGCGGTTCACATCGAGGCCGGGTAGCTGTTCGCTTGCGACCGGCCGCCTCGTCGCCGCCCATCTCGGAGGCGACGCCGTCTGCGCACCGGTGAGATTACCTATCACGTTGCAGCACAACCTAACTCATGGTTCGAAGCACGCGAATGGGCCAAACATTCTATGCCACTTGGCGATTCGTGGTCAGAACAAGCATCGCGATACAAAGAGCGCCGCGTCGGAGGGAATCCGACGCGGCGCACCAGCACTACCGATCTCAGTGCGCGAAGTGGCGTGCCCCGGTGAGATAGAGGGTGACGCCTGCCTCACGGGCGATGTCGATGGTCTCCTGGTCGCGCACCGAACCGCCGGGCTGGACGATGGCGCGGACACCGGCCTGGATCAAAGTCTGGGGCCCGTCCGGGAACGGGAAATAGGCGTCGGAGGCCGCCACCGAACCCTTGGCGCGGTCACCGGCCCGCTGTACCGCGAGGCCGACCGCGTCCACCCGGTTGACCTGCCCCATGCCGACGCCGACCGAAGCGCCGTCGTGCGCGAGCAGGATCGCGTTGGACTTCACCGCCCGGCAAGCGCGCCAAGCGAACGCCAGATCGGCGAGTGTTTCCGCGTCGGCGGGCTCGCCCGCTGCCAGGGTCCAACCGGCCGGGTCGTCGCCCGGAGCGTCCAGCACGTCACGCTGCTGCAGCAGGGCGCCGCCGCTGATCGGGCGCAGCTCCGCGCCTGCGCGCCGCGGCGGCTCGGCGACGAGGATGCGCACGTTCTTCTTGCGCTGCAACACTTCCACCGCGCCGTCGGCGTAGGACGGCGCGACGATCACCTCGGTGAAGATCTCGGCGACCTGCTCGGCCATCTCCACGGTGACCTGACGGTTGGCCGCGATGACCCCGCCGAACGCGCTGACCGGGTCGCAGGCGTGCGCCTTGCGGTGCGCCTCGGCGATATCGGCGCCGAGGGCGATGCCGCACGGGTTGGCGTGCTTGATGATCGCAACCGCCGGGTCTTCGTGGTCGTAGGCGGCGCGCCAGGCGGCGTCGGCGTCGACGTAGTTGTTGTACGACATCTCCTTGCCGTGCAACTGCCGTGCCTGCGCCAGGCCGAGGCTGCCGTCGCCGTTGGTGTACAGGGCGGCGGACTGATGCGGATTCTCGCCGTAGCGCAGCACCGCCGACCGCTCCCAGGTTCCGCCGAGCCACTCGGGGAACCGGATCGTCGTCTCGTCGGCCGCGCCGTCGCCGGTCAGCACGTTGGTCATCCAGCTCGCGACCGCCACGTCATAACTCGCCGTGTGCTGGAAAGCCTTGGCGGCCAGGGCCGTACGCTCGGCCAAGGTGAAACCGCCGGACTTCACCGCGGCCAGCACGTCGTCGTAGTCGCCGCTGTCGACGACCACCGCGACGGAAGGATGGTTCTTCGCCGCGGCGCGCACCATGGACGGCCCGCCGATATCGATCTGCTCCACGCACTCGTCGGGGGTCGCACCGCTCGCCACGGTCTGGGTGAACGGGTAGAGGTTGACCACCACCAGCTGGAACGCCTCGACGCCGAGCTCCACGAGCTGATCGACGTGTTCCTGCTTGCGCGAGTCCGCCAGGATGCCCGCGTGCACCCTCGGGTGCAGCGTCTTGACCCGGCCGTCGAGGGTCTCCGGGAACCCGGTCAGGTCCTCGACCTTGGTCACCGGGATGCCCGCGTCCGCGATCCTTCCCGCGGTCGACCCGGTCGAGACCAGCTCGATGCCCGCGGCGTGCAGACCGGTCGCGAGCTCCACCAGACCCGTCTTGTCGTAGACGCTCACCAGCGCCCTGCTGATCGGCCTGCGTTCACTCACCGGAGAACTCGCTCATCTGGGATAACTGCCTTTCGTCCGTCGGAGACAATGCCTCGCGTCGCGACGGCGGCGACGACTTCCGCCAGCAACCGTCGCTCGACAACCTTGATGCGCTCGTGCAGGGTGGCCTCGTCGTCACCCGCCAGCACCGGCACCGCCTCCTGCGCGAGGATCGGCCCGGTGTCCACGCCCTCATCGACCAGATGCACGGTGCAGCCGGTGACCCGCGCGCCGTAGGCGAGCGCGTCACGTACACCGTGCGCGCCGGGAAAGGCGGGCAGCAGCGCGGGGTGGGTGTTGATGATCCGGCCGCCGAACCGGTCCAGGAAGGCGGGACCGAGCAGCTTCATGAAGCCCGCCGACACCACCAGATCGGGCTGGTGCGCGGCGACCGCTTCGGTGAGCTCGACATCCCATGCGGCACGGTCGGGAAAGTCCTTCACCGCCACCCGGAAATGCGGCACGCCCTCGGCGTCCGCGTGGGTGGTTGCGGCGCAGAGCCGGTCGACCCCGACCGCGACGACCTTCGCCGGGTAGCCGGGTTCGGACGCGGCGTCCAGCAGGGCGCGCAGGAGCGAACCGGTGCCGGACGCCAGCACGACGACGGTGGCCGGCGTCGCTGTGGGCTTCCACGAGGCATACGGGGACGTCAGCGCTCTACTCCTGCGATCGATCGGATGGCGGACGGATGCGGCACCGCCGGGTTAGAGCCTAACGACCGTCCACCCCGCCACTCTCCGGCAGGTCCGTCTCGACCACCTCGGCGTCGACGATGTCCGGTGTGGGGTGGTCCCGGTAGCGGCCGCCGGTCTCGATCGCGGGCGCTTCGTCGACGAGTTCTGCGTCCAGCGGGGCTTCCAGTTGCGGCCGGTCGTAGTCGTCGTAGCGGTAGTCGTAGTCGTAGTCGTCGTCCTCGTAACGATCATCGTCTTCGTAGTAGTCACGCTCGTCCGCCTCGTAGTAGGCGTCCTCGTCGTAATACTCGTCATACGGATCGGTGTAGTCGGCAGGCGGGACGCCGACCGGCACGAGGAACCAGCGCGCGAACGCCAAGCCCGCATAGCCGGGAATCGCCAGCCAGGCGAACGTGATCAGGGTGAAGACCGGCAGGTCCAGGCCCACCCGGCCGATCGTGCCGAGTTCGCCGCCCGCGACCGTGCCTGCCACCGTCAGCGCCGACGCGGCGAGCGCGGCGGAAGTGAGCGTGGCCCACGGCGCGGTGATGCGGTCGGTGGAGGTGCGGGCGAGGTCCAGCCCGCCGAGCACGCCGACCGCGGCGGGAACCAGCAGCAACACCGGCCACCATCCCGCCGCCGGACCGGTCGGCACCGCGGTGAGCAGCGGGAAAGCCGGGATCGGGCCGCCGACGACGGAGAACACCCCGAAGGAGGCTGCGCCGATCTGCGCGCTGGAACCGACCAGCACACCGACGGTCTGGATCACCAAGTTCGGCAGATAGGCCAGTGAGAGCAGCGTCAGTCCGAGGACGCCCCCGGCGTTGCCCGCCGACTGGTACATGTCGCCGAGCCGGCCGATGTGCGCGAGGAACGAGACGACGACGACCGCCGTGGCGCAACCCAGCAGGCGCAAGACGGAGCGGCCCGCGCCGTAGAGTCCGGAGACGGCCCAATCGGGCATGCGCAGAAGCACGAACAGCTGTCGCCGGATACGGACGGCGATACCGATGGCGGCGGCCAGCAGGTACAGCGCCGTGACCCACGCGAACGCGGCGAGCGTGTTCGGCGGTTGCAGCGCGATGACACCGGAAGCGTCTTCGGTGACCGCGAGGCAGACGGAGGTGACCAGCAGCGGACCGCCCACGGCGGCGCCGACGATCCACCCGAGATCGGCTCTGGTGCAGTGCGGTTCCACGGCGCGCGCGCTTTCCCGCGCGGCCAGCCACACCAGCAGCGCGGTCGGCAGCAGCGGGAGCAGGCCGAGCGAGGTCTTGTCGATCACCAGCGGAACCTGGTGCACCCCCAGCCAGGAGGCAGCGATCGCTCCCGAGACACCGGCGAGATCGCTGCCCGATGCCAGCAGCGCGGCGAGCACCAGGACGACGAGGGTGGTCAGCCCGAAGGCCGAAGGGCGGCCCGCGACCGCGATGAGAACCCTGGACCGCTCCGGGGTGAGGGACAGAAACCCGGCTTCGTCCGCATCGGGGTGCGGTCGCGACGCGCGCGACCCGCCGATCCGGCGGGTCGAGGAGTTTCTGGAGGAGCTCATGGCATTTCAGCGTGGCATCCTCCCCGGCGCGAGCGGGTCAGGCGCGCCGCGCGCACGCGGTCGCCGCGCCGGGAGGATGCCGCCGAGTTCCTACTTGTTGTTGTCGTCCGAGGGACGGAATGCCTGGGTGGCGTCCGAGGAAGGATCGCTGCCCGTCTCACCGCCGAACGGCTTGTTCTGCTGGCTCGGCTGCGCCTGCTGTTGTCCGTAGCCCGAACCGTAGGGCGCCTGCTGACCGGACTGCTGCTGTCCACCGAAGTGCTGGGTCGCGCTCTCGTCCGGGCGCGGCTGCGCGCCGTAGGGCGAACCCGGCTGCTGGGATGCGCCGTAGGCAGTGGTCGGCTGGCTCTGCCCGTAGGGCGAGGGCTGCTGGCCGTACTGGCCCTGCTGACCTTGCCCCTGCTGGGCCTGACCGTAGCCCGGCTGGCTCTGCCCGTAGGGCGATGGCTGCCCCGCCTGGGACGGGAACTGCGGCGGAGCGGACTGCGCGCCGTAGCCGGACTGCCCGTAAGGGCTGGCTCCGTAGCCGGACTGGCCCGGCTGGCCGTAAGACTGCTGTCCCTGACCGTACGACGGCTGCTGGCCGTAGCCGCCCTGACCGAATCCGGCCGGCGCGGTGGCCGGGCGCGGCGCGGGCGCCTTGAGGATGCCCGCGTCGAACAGCGTCGCGGCGATCGCCACCGCGGCCTGCACGAAGGCGAGCACGAGCAGGATGTACGCGCCCACCTTCAGCTCGCTGCCCTCACCGAAGTTGAACGACTGGAACAGCAGCGCGAGGAAGCCCGCGGTCGACGCCGCGGCGGCCGCGCCGATCCAATTCTGCTTCGGCAACAGCGACAGGCCTGCGAGGAGGGCGCCCAGCAACAGCAGGCCGAGCAGCGGCGCGCCTGAGGCCACCTCGAAGAGGTTGGCCGACTCCGGTCCGCTGACCCTGGTGCCGCCGAAATCGATCGGCTTGCTGCCGAGGAACGGCAGGAAGCCGAGCAGGAAATTGAGCACGCCGAGCGCCGCTACGCCGACCACCAGGAAGAACGGCAGACCTTTGGCATCGGAACCGGTAGCGCTCGAACCTGCACTGGCACCACCGGTTGCCGGGCTCTGGCTGGATGGCGCTGAGGGCGAGGGTGTGTTGTACCCGGAGCCCCCGGTCGGGTAGGACATGTCGTCGTCTCCTAAATCGAGTCGTACATGGTATTCACGGCTGGATTACTCCTGACGCTACTGCACTCCCTCGCCCAGGTCACCCCGCCGCGACGGCCGGGACCCGCGAGTCGGCCCATATCCGGGCAGGTCGTGGCAGGTGTCCGGCCAGGAGTTCAGAGCGGGACCACCCACCGCTCACTGACACTGTTGCCCGCGATGGCGCTTTTCACACCAACCGGGTTCTCACCGGCGGGGAAATCGGTGTGACAGCTCGGTGAACCATTCGTCCGGCTGCCTCGTGTGGAGGGAGAAGGGACGACGGAACGCCCGACACTCCGCGGTTCCACACGTGGCCGGTCCGGAAGCTCGGCTGCTGCCCCAGCCGGAGCCCACCGCCACACATGACGAAGGCCGCCCCCCGAATTCGGAGGCGGCCTTCGTGGCGCGGTGGGAGATCAGGCGCTGATGCTGGCCTTCTCCAGGATCTCGCGAGCCAGCGCGGCGGTCTCGGACGGCGTCTTGCCGACCTTCACGCCCGCGGCCTCGAGCGCGTCCTTCTTCGCCTGGGCGGTGCCCGACGAGCCGGACACGATGGCGCCCGCGTGGCCCATCGTCTTGCCTTCGGGGGCGGTGAAGCCCGCCACGTAGCCGACGACCGGCTTGGTGACGTTGGCCTTGATGTAGGCCGCGGCCCGCTCCTCGGCGTCGCCGCCGATCTCGCCGATCATCACGATCAGCTTGGTCTCCGGGTCCTTCTCGAACGCCTCGATGGCATCGATGTGGGTGGTGCCGATGACCGGGTCGCCGCCGATGCCGATGGAGGTCGAGAAGCCGAAGTCGCGCAGCTCGTACATCATCTGGTAGGTCAGCGTGCCGGACTTCGAGACCAGGCCGATCGGGCCCTTGCCGGTGATGTTGGCCGGGGTGATGCCGACCAGCGACTCGCCGGGGGTGATGATGCCGGGGCAGTTGGGGCCGATGATCCGGGTCTTGGCGCCCTTCTCCACGTTGTAGGCCCACGCGTACGCGGTGTCCTGCACCGGGATGCCCTCGGTGATGACCACGAGCAGCGGGATCTCCGCGTCGATGGCCTCGATGATGGCGTCCTTGGCGAACTTCGGCGGCACGAACGCGATGGACACGTCGGCGCCGGTCTCCTTGATGGCCTCCGCGACGGTGCCGAAGACAGGCAGCTCGACCGCGTTGCCCTCGGAGTCGGTGTGCGCGACGGTGGTGCCCGCCTTGCGCGCGTTCACACCGCCCACGATCTTGGTGCCCGCCTTCAGCATCAGCGCGGTGTGCTTGGTGCCCTCGCCGCCGGTGATGCCCTGGACGATGACCTTGGAATCCTTGTTCAGGAAGATAGACATTCTTTTCGTCCTTACTCGGCCGTCGTTATCGGGCGGCTGCCAGTTCGGCGGCCTTGTCGGCGCCTTCGTCCATTGTCTGCGCCAGCGTCACCAGCGGGTGCGCGGCATCGACGAGGATCTGGCGACCCTCGTCCACCCGGTTGCCGTCGAGGCGGACCACCAGCGGCTTGTTCGCGTTGTCGCCCAGGATCTCCAGCGCCTTCACGATGCCGTTGGCGACCGCGTCACAGGCGGTGATCCCGCCGAACACGTTGACGAACACGCTCTTGACCTGCTCGTCGTTCAGGATGACGTCGAGACCGGCGGCCATCACCTCGGCCGAGGCGCCACCGCCGATGTCCAGGAAGTTGGCCGGCTTCACGCCGCCGTGGCCCTCGCCCGCGTAGGCGACGACGTCCAGGGTCGACATGACCAGACCCGCGCCGTTGCCGATGATGCCGACCGAACCGTCGAGCTTGACGTAGTTGAGGTCGTTCTCCTTGGCCTTCAGCTCGAGCGGGTCGGTCGCGTCCTTGTCCGCGAACGCCTCGTGCTCCGGGTGGCGGAATCCGGCGTTCTCGTCGAGGGTGACCTTGCCGTCCAGCGCGAGGATCTCGTCCTGCGGGGTGCGCACCAGCGGGTTGACCTCGACCAGGGTGGCGTCCTCGGCGACGAACACCTCCCACAGCTTCTGGATGGTCACGGCCGCGGTGTCCAGCACGTCGGCGGGCAGGTGGCCCTGCTCGGCGATCGAGCGCGCGAACGCCAGGTCGACGCCCTTGACCGCGTCGACGGGCACCTTCGCCAGCCGCTCCGGTTTGGTCGCGGCGACCTCTTCGATCTCCATGCCGCCCTCGACCGAGCACATGGCCAGGTAGGTCCGGTTGGCCCGGTCCAGCAGGAAGGAGATGTAGTACTCCTCCGCGATGTCCTTGGCCTCGGCGACGAGGATCTTCTTGGTGATGTGGCCCTTGATGTCCAGGCCGATGATGTTCTGCGCGTGCGTGAGCGCGTCGTCCGGGGTGGCGGCGTACTTGACGCCACCCGCCTTGCCGCGGCCACCGGCCTTCACCTGGGCCTTGATCATCACCGGCTTGCCGATTTCCGCCGCGATCGCGCGGGCGTCCTCGGCCGTGTCCGTGACGCGGCCCTCGGACGAAGGCACTCCGTGCTTAACGAAGAGCTCCTTCGCCTGATATTCGAAGAGATCCATGTACTCACCGTCTCGTCTGCGTTGTGATGACAACGTCTTTGTTGGCGGCCCGACGTCGGAAGCGGGTCGGGTCGGACTCTAATCAGTCACATGGAGGGCCAATCGGCCACGTTCATCGTAAGTGGCGCAGGTCACGGACCGGTGCGCGGGAGCGGTAAAACCGCTGGCCACCGCTACTGACGAGTAGGTTTTCGGCACCGTGGCAGGTAGAGCGGCCGAACCCGGGAGCGCGCGACGAACTACTACAACCCGTCGTCGGGGAACCTCTCCGGAATGCCCATAGCGCAGTGAGTTAATCGGCAGGCTAATCGTGATCAATCTCACATGTTTGTCACGGAACATGCGCAGCGCTTGTGGGCACGCAATCGTTTCGTTACCGTCAGTGCGGTCGATGTCACAACACGGTCACGACTAGGAGGACGGCAAGCTTTGACGCAGCACAGCACTCCGCAGACGGAGAGCCGCTCCGCATCCGACCGATCGACGCCGCTGATCAGGCAGTTTTCGAGTTTCAACAGCTTCACGATGTGGCACCGCCGATGAACCACAGCTCCACCTTCGCTTCCACTGATCGGGTCCGGTCGGGACATCGTTACCGCCCCGACGACGAGCCCTTCGACCCGGTGGGCAGCCACGCCGATCCCTCGTTCGATCAGCACCACGCCGGATACGATGCGCCGCCGCGGGCGGACTACTTCCACCCCACGAGCGGTGGATACGACTACGCGGCCGATGCGCCCGTCGATCCAAGCTATGCCCAGCCCGCTTACCGGAGCGAGTCCTACGCCGCCCCCCGCGCCGCCTACGACAACGCCTGGGACACGAACAGCTCGTGGGTGCAACAGAATTGGGCTCAGCAGGGCACCTGGTCCGATGGCGGCGCATGGAACGCAGGCGACGCGTGGACCGAGAACTCCGGCGACACGTGGACCGAGAACTCCCGCGACACGTGGACCGAAAACTCCGGCGAGGCGTGGGCCGAAGAGAGTTCCTGGACGCCCGACGAGAAATCGTGGGTGTCCGACACCGGCTGCTGGGCGCCCGAGGAATCCTGGGCGACCGAGACCACCGAGCCCGAGGCCGTTGATCAGGAGCGCAGCGCACCCGCCGTACCGAACGTTATTCCGGCCCGCCGATCCACGAACAAGCGCGGTGGCGCGCACCGCGTCCCCGCGCCGCCTGCCGCGCTCAAAGGTCGCGCCGCCGTCGCCGCCGTCGCCGCGGGCGCGGTCGTCGCGGCCGGGCAGGCCGCCTTCGCCGCACCCGAGCAGCCGTCGCAGGCCGTCGACTACGAAGCCGCGGGACAGATCCACGAGATCGCCGCGCAGTCGATGAACGTGGCCGATCCGACAGCAGCGCCGGATTCCCCCCAGGTGCTCAACGTCTCCTCGCCTGCCCATCTCGATCAGTTCAACGACATGTTGCAGAAGGGCCAGAAGTACGCCGAAGACCTCGCTGCCCAGGAGTCCGCGAAGCTTCGCCCGCTCTTCCACAAGTTCTTCGCCGCGGGCACCTTCACCTCCGGGTTCGGCGCCCGCTGGGGCGTGCAGCACCTCGGCATCGACATCGCGGGCCCGATCGGCACTCCGATCTACGCCGTTGCCGACGGCACCGTGATCGAAGCCGGTCCCGCGTCGGGCTTCGGCATGTGGGTCCGCCTGCTGCACGACGACGGCACCGTCACCATCTACGGCCACATCGACACCGCCACGGTGTCGCAGGGCCAGCGCGTGCTCGCCGGCGATCAGATCGCCACGATCGGCAACCGCGGGTTCTCCACCGGTCCGCACTGCCACTTCGAGGTCTGGCTGAACGGCGTCGACAAGGTAGACCCGCTCCCCTGGCTGGCGACCCGCGGCATCAGCCTCGGCCCGCAGCGCGACTGAACGACGCGGCCGCGTCACCAGTCCGGCCGCTTCCACACCCGCGCCACCTCGCGGACCGGGTCGCCTCGACTGGCACCGAGCAAGAATGGGCTCGCGTCCGCTGTCATGCGGAGGGGGCTGTCACGTTGCCTACGTTGCCGTGCCTGCGAACAATTCCGGCGCAGCCTTCCGCACCTTCTGCAATACTTTTGATGCGCGTTCAGAGGACACGTCGGACAGAATGGGCAGCGCGTACCGCCACAGGTTCGCCGCGTCCTCGTGCCGTCCGAGACGCCATCGGATCAGCCCTGTTTCCGCAGCGGAAAGCGCATGAATCCTGGTGTGATTCTCGAGGTTCCACATCGAATGCGACAGGTACAGGTACCGCTCGGCCTCAGCGTGGTCACCCAGGGCGGCGAACGCTTTCGATGTCTGGCCTGGCTACGCTCGCTTTGTTCGGGCACCAGAGCGCCGCCCAGCGAGGTAGCTCTGTGGTGACTTCCGTGTCTATCCATGGTTCCGCATTCCGGAGGGTGCTCCGCGCCGCTCGATGCTGCCCCGTTTCGGCATAGCAGCGCGCCAGACCTTACCAGGAACAACGACATGGTGTCCGGACATACCTTGTCGCGCGCCGCCGCCACTCCGCGTTCGGCGAGCTCGGCGGCGTGCTGCGGCTGCCGGACATCGGTGGCGTGCAACCCGAGAATGCGAAAATAGAAACCATCCTGTCCCGGAACTCCGGATTCTTCCGCGAGCCGCAATGCCGACAGGTAATACCGCTGCGCGATACCGTCCGCCCCGGCATCGTGCGCTTTGAAACCCGCCAGATAGGCCAACTCGGCGGCAGCGCTGAACGCAGCGGAACGGACCTTCGAATCGGTGAATCGCGACCGCAGCAACGACGCGACATCCGTACTCAGAAACTCCGCGACAGCAGTCCGGCCGATACCACCACCCTTGACCTCGTCCAGACGCAGAAAAGCATCCGTAATTCCCTGTACAGCGCGGACTTCCGGCATGCCGACGCGCGCCGCGTCATCGACCGCGGCCAACCGGGCTATGTCCGACTGCGATGCCAGCGCGGCCGAAAGCGCCGCACTGTAAACGGAAGTCCGCAGGAACGACCGCCGGTCGACATCCGCTCTGCCCAACACACCGACCAGTGTGACAGGATCACACGTCATCTCACCGCATGCGCGCATGTAGGCCGCGACCACATCGGCCGAAGCGACACGTGTAACCGTCTCCACATGGCCCAGATAACTGCGAGAACGGAATCCGCGCCGCCAACTCCGCCAGCGAAAACCCCGCCGCCTGCCTGGCGGCCCGCAGACGTTCACCGATATCAGGCGGCAATCCCCCATCCGTCCCCATGCGTGGACCGTAGGCGGGTCCTCAAAACGCATGTAGCCGTTTACCTGGTCCGAGTCGTAGATTTCCGGTTGCGCTGGCAAGCGCTTGGACGGGCAAGAGCTACCGGCCCGCTCAGACGACACCACCTCACAGGGCGGGGAGGCCGTTGGGTGCAGTGTCCTTGAAGAGTTCGAAGGCCGTGCGGCGAATCTTGCCCAAGGCAGTGGTGGCGCGTGCGGAGTCGACGGAGTGCAGGACAGGTAAGGCGGTCCGCCACGTGTTGAGGGCGTCGGTGTGTTTGCCGAGTTTCCAGCGCAACAGGCCCGTTTCGGCGGCGCTGAGCGCCCACACGCGGGCGTGGGTTTGTGGATTCCAGATGCTCGTGCCCAGTTCGTAATAGCGTTCGGTGTTGGCGAAGTCACCCAGAGCAAGGAAGGTCTTCGCCGCCTGGTCTACAACCGTGCCCTTGTTGGGGCACCACATCGATACCCAGCGGGGTTGCTCGGTGTTCAGATCGGGAGTTATGTATGGTTCGGCGGTCCGCAAGGCCGCGAGTGCCCCGGAGTGGTCGCCGGTTTCGGCATGACAGCGCGCCACGACGACAGTGAGCAACGCTGTTGCGTCCGGTCCGAGTCGGCCTCGGCCTCGAGCTACGGCCGCTTCAGCGAGGGCAGGGCTGAATTTCGTCTGGCCGATGTCTGCTCCCTGCATCGCCAATATGCGCAGGACCCAGGCGTCCTGGCCAGGCACCTGGCCTTCTTCCGCGAGCCGCAACGCCGACAGGTAATACCGCTGCGCGATACCGTCCGCCCCGGCATCGTGCGCTTTGAAACCCGCCAGATAGGCCAACTCGGCGGCAGCGCTGAACGCAGCGGAACGGACCTTCGAATCGGTGAATCGCGACCGCAGCAACGACGCGACATCCGTACTCAGAAACTCCGCGACAGCAGTCCGGCCGATACCACCACCCTTGACCTCGTCCAGACGCAGGAACGCATCGGTAATTGCCTGTACAGCACGGACTTCCGACATGCCGACGCGCGCGGTGTCGTGGACTCGGACCAACCGGGCCACATCCGACGGTGTCGCCAGCGCGGTCGCCGAAAGCGCCGCGCTGTAGACGGAAGTCCGCAGGAACGACCGCCGGTCGACATCCGCTCTGCCCAACACACCGATCAGTGTGACAGGATCACACGTCATCTCACCGCATGCGCGCATATAGGCCGCGACCACATCGGCAGACGCGACACGTGTCCCAGTCTCCACATGACCCAGATAACTGCGCGAGAACGGAATCCGCGCCGCCAACTCCGCCAGCGAAAACCCCGCCGCCTGCCTGGCGGCCCGCAAACGCTCCCCGATATCAGGCGGCAATCCCCCATCCGTCCCCATGCGTGGATCGTAGGCGGATTCGTAGACGGGTTGTAGCCGTTTCCCCAGTCCGGAAGTGAGTTTCCCGCGCAACGCTTGTCTCGGCACCCACCCGGCGGGCGCGTCTGTCCCGTCCGGAACGGACGCGCCGCCAGCCGTGAGCGGCTCGCGGTGACCTCACCCCGCCGGGTGGGGTGCGCCCGAATGACAAGCGACGAAGCAGGGGTGAAATGCGATGGGGTTCGATTGGTGGCGCGACGCCGAACAGGACGACATGTCAGCGCAAGCGATCATCGACCGCGTAGCCGCCGAGTGGCGCGCCGCACGCGAACGTGAACGCACCCGCGCCGAGCGGCCCGACCCCGCCCTGTGGCCTACCGGCTGGCCGCACGAAGCTCCCGACCATCCGTTGAGCGTTTCCGAAGCGCACCGGATCATGCAGCAGCACAGGGCATGCCGCGCCGATCAATGCCCGCGTAAGGCAGCGGCCCGGCAGACCCTCATCGACGCCGGACGCATGAAGCCGGACACCTCACGGTAGCCGCGCTGAACGTGTCTCAGCTACGACCCCGCTCCGACCGGTCCGGTGCCGAGCGGCGGTGGGATTCAGCCACCTGACTCAGCATCCGCGCCAAGACATGGCCCGACCGATACTCGGCCCATGCCTGCGTGAACGATCTTCGGTGTTCGAACACTTGGCGATTGAAGCGGAAGTCGCAGGCTCGCAAGGGATTCGCTCTAGTCGAGAAAGAGGGGCGTCGGGTGAGAGGTTCGCAGCAAGTGAGCCGACCGTGAACTAGGCTGGGTCGAGCCGGACGAGAGTCGAGTTGGAGTGGGGGGTCTTGTGTTCGATGTCAACCCGGAGAGCCTGCGGACGGCGGCGCAAGCATTGGCAGCCTTGCCGACAGAGATAGATGTAGCTGCGCCCTTGGGCGCCGATCAGGTCGACGGGAAGTTGAACGGATCTGCGGTCGGGCACAGTCTTGGGCAGACAACCACGTTGGCGGACCGAGCACGAGAAGCGTTGCAGGCTCGATTCACGCGGTTCTCAGTGAGCGTCTGGGAACTTCGGTTGTGTGTCTCGGTTGTGAAGTTCTGATTGCGGTTGATCGCGCATTGCGGCAACGTCGGGCTGCTCGCGGCCCGATCTGGTGGTGAATTCCGGTACCACAAGCTC
>NZ_VUOT01000052.1:0-31268 GCF_009829295.1 Nocardia sp. CY15 | reverse complement strand
GTCCGCCGACGGATCCCGCCTGGGCGGCCAACGACCCGTATCTGCACGCGGACAAGTTGCGGGGAACCGCGATCTACGTCTCGACCGGTACCGGAGCACCCGGACCACACGACACACTCGACGGCGCGAACGGTTCCGGGATACAGCTGGCCTACCAATTGATTTTCGGTGCTCCCCTGGAAGCCGTCACCAATCTGTGCACCCGTCAGCTCCGGGAGCGACTGCGCCAGTTGGCCGTTCCAGCCACTTTCGAGTTACGTCCGACCGGCACCCATTCCTGGGGGTATTGGGAGGAAGATCTGCACAAGTCGTGGGACACGATCGGCGTCGCTCTCGGTGTCGATCCGTAGCAGAGGGAGTTCATCTTCGGCAGTCGTCCGCGCTTGCGCGTCGAGGCCACTGCCCTTCGACCGACTTCCGGACTCGGCAACCGGCATCCGGATCAGTGGTCGGTGATCCAGGTGTCGGTGAACTGCGCCTCCACGGTGAGCATGTCGAGCAGCCGGGCTACGACGGCCGCTTCGATCTTCCTGCCGAACAACGGGATGCCGACCTCGGCCGAGCCGTCGACGACCGCCACCGTCGTGGTGTCGCCGCCGGTGAGCCGGACGGTTCCGCTCACTTGGGCGGGCACACCCTCGACGCGGGCCTCGAAACTGCCGCCCTCGCGGGTGTAGGTCTCGGTGCGCGTGATGACCAGCCCCTCCGGTCGCACGGCGGTGATGCCGCTGGGCAACTCCGCCGCCGGAACGGTCTGCACCAGCCGCACGTGCAGGCGGTCCTCGGCGGCGTCGAACTCGACGAGCCGCGCGTCGACCCCGCCGACCTCCTCGATGCGGTCCTTCCAATACTGCTCGTCGGCCAGCGCCGCACGCAGCGCGTCGGCCGAATGGGAATAGGTGGCCGTATACGCCAAGGGGGTCGCCATACCGACACACGCTACCTGCTGCTACGCCGCTCGCAGCGGGCGAACCGCCGATGCTTTCATTCCTCGAACATGCTGAATCATCCTGTTAAATAGAAGGTTCGGCAGCGAGGTATGGTTCCTCCGTCAAGGAGGACCGCTTCGACGGGTGATGGACGCGGTCTACTTCCGACCGGGGAAACCATATCCGGGTGCACACAGCTGCCCCTGTCGAGCGACCGAATACCGCTGGCGGGCCGGCGTCGATCAGCTGGTTCGACTGCGCTCGGCGTGGATGTGCGGAGTACCCGGCATAGGTGTCGGGTTTCGACGTCCGCCTGTACCCGACTCGTTCCGATCCAGCGCGGGCAGTCACCGCCGACCCGCGGCAGGCAACTACCGATGCGATCCGTTGCCCACCGCAGGGCCGTTTCACCCCTCCAGGAAAGCCGGCATGTCCGCACGCAGCTTCGCGTTGGTCTCGCGCTCCGCGGCCGCGGCGACCCAGCCGCGCGCCTGGGACGGGCGCGCCTGCGGCGGCCAGGCGTCGAGAACTGTGAGAACCGCCCGGCGGCACCGGACGACCCGGTTGGCGAGTGCGACCGGCAATAGTGCCTGGCCGTGGCCCGGATGGTCGCGCAGATTCCAGACGATGATCTCGAGGACCGTATCGGCCTGATGGTCCGGGCCTAGGCCCAGTGCTTCGGATGGGCCCGTGGCCAGCTGGTCGAGCGGTAGGAGTTGCTCGGCGAGGCCTACCACCTGCTCTACAGTGACCTGGTCTGCGTGCCGCATCGCCCACTGCCAAACGTAGGCGTTGTGGTGATCGAACCGCAAGCGCGCGAGAGCGTTCGGGAAGGCGTTCATGCCCAGCCGTCCCGCGCAGGAGAGCGCGACCTCGAACGCGTAGGAGCGGCGCGCGCCGCGAGGTTCCGCGGCGGAGTCGACGCGGGCGAGTTCGGACGCCACCAGTTCGCGCCACCGCGGCTGCGCCGTGAGGGAGGTGTACCTGGCCCGCAGCCGGGCAGGTTCGCCGTCGGGCCAGTCGAAATCGTCACCGGATACCAGGCGTTCGAGGGTCAGTGCCGCGTCGAGCCGTCCGAGGGTGGGTTGGGCACGGGCGAGGTGTTCGGCGAAACGATGCATGGCGGGCACCGCGTCCTCGTAGTCGTGCATGTCCTCGGCGGGGCCGCCCTTGGCGAGTGCGTTGAGGATGTCCGCCGCCCCATCGATCAGGGCGTCGTCGACGTCGTCTTCGAGCAGCGCCTCGTAGAGACCGCCGGTCGTGGCGGCGAGGTGGGCGAGGTACTCGTTCATCACGCCGTTGCGGAAGCCGCCACGCAGCAACCATGCCGTGATGTCGGGGTCGGCGCAGCCCTTCAGTCGCTCCACCGCGTGGATCCGTCCCCAGCCCTCGAGCCGCTGTGCCAGCTCGAACACCGCCCGGTGGGGATGGGGCTGGGTGTTCATCAGCGCGACGACCGCGAAGAGTGCGAACTCCTCCAGCGAACCCAGCAGTTGGAGGAGCTCGCGGTCGCGTTCGTCACCACATGTGCCCAGCAGCACGATGCCGAGTTTCGCGGCCTCCCGTCGCGTGGCGTTCTCCGTGACGAATCGCGCTGCGTTACGGAGCTTTTCGCGTGGAAAGTGCCGGGATCGCAACTCGCCCACGAGATCGTCGGCGACGCTCACGGCCCGTATCCCGGCAAAGTGCTCGAGTAGCCGAGCCGGATCGTCGAGGTCGGCGAGGATCCGATCGGTGAGATCGGCGACCGGCTGCGTGCCGGTCCCGAAGTGATGGGTGCTGACGCCGTCGTACACGACGCTGGGAAGGACGCTACGGCCGGTTTCGTTCGGCGGTTCGTCCGGTAGGGGATACCCGTCACGCGGCCAAGGGCCGGGACCGTGCAGAGCGGACAGAGATAGCGCGTGGGCCACGAACGTGGCCGAGTGGGGGCTCATCGAGCCGGGCGCAGGACGCCCTTTCCGTCGAAGATCATGAACACGAGGATGGCAGCTCGCTGGTCGCGACGCAACCGCGCTCGGCGAGGCTGCGGGACGCCCGCTGTTTGCTGGATCGGACGGCATGATGATCCGGTGCCGCGAAGGAGCGAGGCGAAGACCTCTCCCTTACCGACACCTGCCGTGCACTGCGATCGCGTCCCACAGCCGTCGCGACAAGGACATCGGACATTTGCGGTCAGGGAAGACGCATCAGCTGGCGGGACAGGCCGAACAGGCGGCGCGCGAGCTTGACGACAGGGATTCCCACCGGTAGCAGGATGACCGTCACGCACAGCACCGCGCCGACGAGCCACAGCACAGCGGCCAAGAGCCCCAGCACCGTGCCGAGCACGGCCGTGAGAATCCCGAGCACTACGCCGAGCAGGCCCTTCAGCAGTTTCATGACGACCTTCCTGCTTCCATTCTGCGCCCTTTCCGGCCCGGGTGCACCTGCCCTGTTTGCTGGGCCTGCCTTTCGGACCGGTTGAGGACGGCGAGCTCGCGCCTCGGCTCTCCTCGGTGGGAGCGGCGGTACGGTCCCTGGCATGAGCCGAGTGATCGTGGAGTTGTCCCACTCGATCTCGGACGGCATGCTCACCTGTCCGGGCCTGCCCGGACCGCGAGTCACCACGGATGTCGCGCGTGAGCGGTCGCCGCTGATCGGCATGGATTACGACATCGCACGCGTGGACATGGTCGGCCACACCGGCACGTATATCGACGCGCCCTTCCTTTTCCACGCCGATGGCGCCGATGTTGCCGACCTTCCGCTGGAACGATTGTTCAACGTGCCGATCGTGATCATCCGCGCTCCGAGACTTCGCGCGGTGGGGCCGGATCTGCTCGGCGACCCGGCGCGCCTGTGGGGCAAGGCGGTGCTTGTGCACACGGGGTGGTCTGCGGCGTGGGGTTCGCCCGACTACCGGGGCCCCGGGCATCCGTTTCTGGTCGGTGAGGTCGCGGATGCGCTGGTCGCGGCCAATGTGGCGCTGGTAGGAATCGACTCCCTCGACATCGACGACACGTCTCTGCCGACGCGGCCGTGTCATCACACGCTGCTCGGGGCGGGGATCCCGATCATCGAGCAGATGACGAACCTCGACGCGGTGCCCGACACCGGCGCCAGGCTGGTCGCCCTGCCCGCACCCATCCGCGGGATGGGCTCGTTTCCGCTGCGCGCCGTGGCGTGGATCGAGCACAGCGGCGCAGCCACGCTATAGCGTGCGGCTCTTGCCGTGGACTCATGACCGGAATGGCGGGACCGCTAGGTCATCACCGAATATGTCCGGCAGGTCGCGGTCGACGCTGTCCGGGAATCGGGCGGGCCGCTTCTCCAGGAAAGCTGTGACGCCTTCCCTGGCGTCGGCGCTCGCGCCCCGATGGTGGATGCCGCGGGATTCGACGCGATGCGCGATCATCGGATGCTCGGCGCCGAGATTGCGCCACAGCATCTGCCGGGACAGGGCCACCGAGACGGGTGCGGAGTGCTCGGTGACGCGGCGGGCGAGGGCACAAGCCTCGTCCAGCAGCGTGCCGGCCGGATGCAGCGCGTAGAACAGTCCGGCGTCGAGCGCTTCGGCGGCGTCGACGAGACGGCCCGAATACACCCAGTCCAGCGCGGTCTGCACGGGCACCAGGCGGGGCAGGAACCAACTGGAGCAGGACTCGGGAACGATCCCGCGTCGATTGAAGACGAATCCGATCCGGGCGTTGTCGACGGCGAGCCGGAAATCCGCGGCGAGAGTCATGGTGATGCCCACCCCGACGGCGGGACCGTTGACGGCGGCGATGATGGGTTTGCGCGATTCGAACATGCGCAGGACGACTTCGCCGCCGCTGTCGCGGAAGGAGGCAGCGGCGTTCTGGTCGCCCGCGACGAAGGTGTCCGCACCCGCCGACAAGTCCGCGCCGGCGCAGAAGGCACGTCCGGCGCCGGTGAGGACAACCGCTCGGATCTTGTCGTCGCGATCGCAGGAGTCGAAGGCATCGATCAGCTCCGCACCCATCGCGGTGGTGAACGCGTTGAGCTGCTTCGGACGGTCGAGGGTGATGGTGGCGATGGTGTCGGAGACGTCCAGGCGAATATCGGCCATAACGTACAGCTTGCCACGACGCCGATACCCCTTCTCTTACAGGGCGTTCGCGCCGCATCTCGCGACAGTGACGCCGAGACGAAGCAGAATGATTGTTTACTTATTCCTCTTTGTGCGGTTAGCCTGTCGCGGTGTCCCGATTGGTCACGGGCACCTGGCCCCGCCGCGGGGTGGCAACGGAGACCAATCGGCCCGGCGCTTCGCGCCGTCGTTCGATAACCCGGAGAAGGGGAGTGGGATGGAGATCAGCAACGCGGTCGCGGCAGTGACGGGCGGCGCTTCGGGACTCGGCTCGGCGACCGTGCGTGAACTGCACGGCAAGGGAGCGAGGGTCGTGATCATCGATCTGCCGTCGTCCGCGGGCGAGGCCGTCGCCGAAGAACTCGGTGACGGCGTGGTTTTCGTTCCCGCCGACGTCACGAACGAGGAGCAGGTCACGGCGGCTCTCGACGCCGCGCAAGAGTTGGGCGACCTGCGGATCGCGGTGAACTGCGCCGGAATCGGCAACGCCGTCAAGACCGTCGGCAAGAAGGGCGCGTTTCCGCTGGCGGATTTCACCCGGGTGATCAACGTCAACCTGATCGGCACCTTCAACGTCATCCGGCTGGCGGCCGAACGGATCTCCCGGACGGATCCGGTCGGCGAAGAGCGCGGCGTCATCATCAACACCGCGTCGGTGGCAGCGTTCGACGGCCAGATCGGGCAAGCGGCCTATTCGGCGTCCAAGGGCGGGATCGTGGGCCTGACCTTGCCGGTGGCGCGCGACCTCGCGGCGCTGAAGATCCGCGTGGTGACCATCGCGCCGGGGCTGTTCCACACTCCGCTGTTCGCCACGTTGCCGGACGACGCGATCGCATCCTTGGGCGCGCAGGTCCCGCACCCCTCGCGACTCGGCGATCCCGTCGAATACGCGGCGCTCGCGCGTCACATCGTGGAGAACCCGATGCTCAATGGCGAGACCATCCGCCTCGACGGCGCCATCCGGATGGCGCCGCGCTGAAGTGGTCTCCGCCGAGCGGGTTTCGGGTGGGTCCGCCGATGCGACTCCCGGGATCTACGAGTTCACACGGTGATGGCCAGGCTCGCCCGACTGCGACGACTCTTCCGGGGCGGGCCTTCATGCGGCATCCGAACGGTGCGTGCGCGATCGTTGCCGTTGCCGTTGCCGTTGCCGTTGCCGTTGCCGTTGCCGTTGCCGTTGCCGCGGCTGCGGTGGTCCCCTACTTTCGGCTGCGTCAGCGGAGGCGTCGGGAGCCGGGTGCCGTACGGATGCCGACGACGGTGAGGACGGTGACCACCAATACCGTCATCAGCCGCATGAGGTTCCAGGTATCCGGGTCGCCGGGCGGTTCGGCGGCGCGTACGTCCCTTCCGCGTGGGCGGTTCTGCGGGGACGGCGGCCGCTCGGCCAGCGGTGGCGGTGCCTGGAGTTGCGTCCGCGTGGCGCCGGCGGCTGGAGACGGCGCGATCCGCACTTCGGGCGCGGGCGGTTCGAGCTGGAGGGGGTTCATGGGGACCGGCGGAGCGGTGGGGACCAGCAGTAGACAGGTCAGCAGTGCGCTTCCGGTGAGGGCGCTACCGACGGCGGCGCTGCCGAGGCTCGATCCGCTCGACCCCGGGCCGATGAGGCTGGACCCTGGGCCGATGAGGCTCGATCCCAGGGAGCCGAAGCCGCTACCGGTAGCCAGTCCGAGCACGAGCAACGCGCTCCCCGTCACGGCGCTTCCGGAACAAGCCGCCTGCACGCTGCCGGAATCGAGCTCCAGGGTCTCGGCCGGACTACCCGTCGTTCCGTTCGAGTGAGTCGCCGGATTCGCTGCGAGGGGAGTCGCATCCTCGAGTCCCGCATCCCCCGTGGCGAGAAGGCCCGCGTGCGCGCTGCCGGTGGCGAAATCGCCCGGACCGGCGCTGCCGGACGGTATTCGAACCGGGCCGAGACTGAGAGATCCGCCGGAAGACGCCCCTTCGGGAGCGGGATCGGAGGCACTGCCGGACGACGTGGCGCCGGGACCGAAGCTCGAACCACTGCCTACGACGTCGCCCACTGGCTCGGCGCCGGTCGTTGAACTCGAACTACCGGTTGCCAGGTCGCCGAGGGGCAGCCACGGCGGCGCTTCGGCGGAGGCTTCCAGAGGCCGAGCCGCGAGCGTCGCTATGGTCAGCGGGAGAATCGCAGTAGCGAAACCCTTTGCAAAACCTCGTGTTCGGATAACTCCTCGATTGCTTGGCATATGCGGTCGCCTCGTCGTCGTCGAAAGTGGCCGGAAGGTCACGCCGTGTGCTGGTAGCGGGACAAAGCGAGCTCGAAGGCGTCCTTCGGCACCACGTTCCCGCCGGAGAACGGCTCATCGAGGTTGTAGATCGCCCGGATAACCACACCGACGATGGCGCCGAGCAACGCGGTCGTCACCACAGTGCGCTTGCTGACCTGGACGCCGGAAAGGATGACACTGAGAAGCAAGAGGACCGTACAGATCCACATGGCGAGGTAGAGGAAGCCCGGAACCCGGTAACCGGCGTCCAGCGCACGATCGGCTCGTGCCTGCGCGATCGTGTCGAGGCTGGAAAGAGCACTGGTACGGAGCGCATCGACCTCGGAGTCCGCCGAGTTCACCGCGGCCACCGCGTCGCGCAGAGTGTCGAGGGTGTCCTGGGTGGACTGACTGAGATGTCCATGGTCGGCCATGACGGCCCATTCCTCGCTGAGAACCTGGTCGGTGTAATCGCGCACCAAGCCTTGGACACGCGCGTGGTCGGGCTCGGGCATTCCGTGCGCGGCCCAATACGTGTCGATGAGCGCCTTGGCTTCCGCGATCGTGTGATTGCGTGCGTTGTCGTACTGCTGCCAGGCGATCACCACGATGAATGCCACCACCGCCATGAAGATCGTGTTGATCAGGTTGAGCACCAACGCGCCGACTGTGTCGTCGTCGGTCTGCCGCCACGTCTTCGGGTGTAGGCGGTCCCCGGCCAGGAATACGACCACCGCGACCAACGCGGTGAGAGCAGGCACGAGGAATTCGAAGACCATGCGGCGACTCCGTTTCTGTCTGGAATGGTTCTCGCGACCGCGGCGTCGGTGATGTACACAAAGGCTGGTGCACCACGGGGCCGGTGACGGACCGATCGAGCCTCGTTCGGTGCGACGTCGCTATCGATCAGTGCGTCGAGCCGCAGTGCTGCTGCGGCCGGCAGGTTTTCGCAAGGTGGTCGTCGCGGATTTCGAGCCGCCTCAGTTCCGCCGACCAGGCGTGGCGAAATTCCGCGAGCCAGTATCCGGTAGCCCTCGCGCGTCGGCGGGCGGCCGCGACGACGAGACTTCCGCGCAGGCCGGTGCCGTTCGGACAAGCATTTCGATGGTCATGCGTGGTCCTCACCCCCGAGACGGATACCGAGACGATCGATGATGGTGCTGTCGACAGTCTGCGTTTGTTCGGATCTGATCAGTGGTGCACAGCGAATCTATAGGCGACACGCGCCTGAAAGAACCAGGCGCCGTTGAACTGTCCTGGACGGTGGACCGTTCTGGACGACACCGATAGTAGACTGCGAATCCGTCTGGGTGTGGGGGAATTTCGGAGAAAGACCGCCGAAAGCGTAGGCGCGGGCCACGGAGGGGCCGGCTCGGTGCCCGCGATGCGGCTGTGCGCCGAACGATCGAAGTCCTGTGCTCCTGCCGGTCCGGGTGAGTTCCTGCGCGGCGCGTGGCGGGAGTTCGGCTATGTGCATCTGTTGCCCAGCGCTGCGTCGGTGAGCTCGGAGGGAGTGCGGAAGATACGCACCGGCAATGCCTTCCGCGCCATGTTCGTAGCGTCACCTCGCATATTGCGTGAGGAGTCGGCGAAACAGTCGGCAGAACCTTTGCCACCAGGCCGGAGGCGGCTGATGGGGTGACGGATGCGGCGGTCCGGGTCCGCGACGCGGTCGGCAGCTACCCGGTACGTTCGATTCTCTGCCATGTGAGCTTCTGGCAGACAGCGGTGGACATGCTGCTGTCTCCGGTCGATCATGTCGTGCTGGATGATGAGCAGCGGGCTGTCGAGCTTTCTTTTCAGGGGACGCCCGATGGTACGGCGTGGCTGCCGGATTCGACCGTTGTCGGGGCTTACCATGATCGGGCTGTGCGACGTGGCGGCGCCGCACGGCGAACGGGGAAGCGGCCCGCTCGGTGTGATCGTGACACCGGGCGGGCCGTTGCGTTCGGCCTGGTCTGCCAGTTCCTGCCGTGTTTGTCGCCGAGTGGCCCGGGTAGCCAACGACGAATGGCTTCGTCAGGAGGTGGAGGATGACTGCGAACAAGAGGGTCGGACAATTGCGTAGCGTCGTGCTGGACTGCCCCGAACCGCGCAAACTCGCCAGGTTCTACCAAGAGTTGCTCGGGGGAGACCTGCTCGAGGACGAGGACGACGACTGGGTGGTTCTGGTCGAGACCTCGGATAGGCGCATCGCCTTTCAGACCGCGCCGCAATACAAACCGCCGCGTTTTCCCGATCCCGAGGCGTCCCAGCAGATCCATTTCGACGTGTTGGTGGACGATATCGCGGAGGCCGAGCCTGCCGCGCTCGCTCTGGGTGCGACGCTCGTCCAAGCCGAAACCGGCGGAGCGTTCCGCGTGTACGCCGACCCCGTGGGGCACACTTTCTGCCTGGTCTGGCTCCCGGGCACCGCAGCCGGCCTCGGCGAGTCACCCGAGAAGTGATCGCGCAGTGCGGCGATTATCCTGCACAGGTGACGAGCCGGGCCGCCGCGGTGTCAGCGGATCTGCCGGATATCCGGGCAGTCATTCCGGCGGGGAAGGTCGCCGGATGTCGTCGGCCACAGAGCCCCCCGCAACGTCGGCCGAGACGCCTAGTTCTTCCTCGTAGCGGTGGTCTACCGGCACCCCGTCGCTGTCGGCGGTGATGTCTTTGAGCTTCAGGGTGTCCTCGGTCTCCGGCACCGCGCTCGGCTCGACGTCGGGTTCCTCTTCGGCGAGCCGGTCCCCGATCGGTCGAGGATGGGCTTGCTCCCACGGTGTGACGCCGTACTTCGTGACCCCGGTCCAGTGCTCCGGCGGGTCCATCCCGGCCTCGAGCGGGTCGGAACGCAGTCGGTCTTCGTCGAGATCCTCGGCACTGTTGAGGGCCGCCGGATCGGTTTCCACCGAGTCGGGCGCGCCCGTGTCCTGGGGCGGGTCGTAGGTATCGTTCGGTTCGGTCATCGCTGCCTCCTCTCCTGCATTCAGCGACTTCCCGCAACTGTCTGCAGCAAACCCCCGGAAATGAGCACACAGCGGAGACGAGTGGTCGCGATCACGCGCTGAGGCCCCGGACATCGGCGGTAGGGACGGCGGCGAGCGTCACCTCCGGGTGAAGACGCCGAGGTGTTCGGTGTCGTAGTACTCGAGGGTGAGCTTGTCGCCGGCGAAGGTCGCCTTGGAGACCGAGCCGGGGTTGGCGTTCTCGCCAGAAGGGCTGAAGACGAAAGTATCGCCGTCCCAGTGCTTCAAGGGGAAGGTCATGTTGTTCGGGCCCAAGCTGAGGGTCAGGGCATTGTCGGTGGCGCTGATCGTCGCCGGGCCGTAGTAGGTGTTGTCATAGGTGCCCGCGTACGACGCCGGGGGGCGGGCGGGTGTGGGGTCCGCGGGCGGCTGTTCTCCGGCCAGAGCCCCCGCAGGCGCGCTGAGCGGCTCGAACGCCGTGCGATAGAGGGCGCGCCAGTCCTGCTGGATCCGCCCGAACTGGACCAGGTCGGCGAACTCCGCGTTGAGGGTTTCGGGCACACCGATCGGCGCCGCGTTGGTCAGTGTCACGATCCCGACGTCGGCGGAGGGGATCAGTGTGAACGCGGTACCCGCGCCGAGACCGAACGCCCCCGAGTGACCCAGTACGACCCGGCCCGAGGCGGAATCGCTCACGTTGAAACCGAATCCGTAGAACCCGGCACGCGCGTCGGGCGTACTCGGCGGCGCCGACACGGCTTGTGGGGTGATGGCGGGCAGCAGATCCTCGGGCGGCACCACGACCGAGCCGCCCGCGGAGCCGTTCGCGAGCACCATCGTCATCCATTTGGCCATGTCGGCCACCGAGGAACTGACCCCTCCCGCTGGGGACTGCGCGTCCGGTTGGCGCTGCGGGTTCGCCACCTCGTACTTGCCGTCGACCAGAACGTGCCCCTCGGCACGGTTCGCGCGGGAGGCGAAGTCGGCGTAGCGGGAGCTGGTCGACTTCATCCCGAGCGGGCCGTAGATCGTCCCTTCCGACAGCGTCTCCCAGTCGTCTCCCGCCGCCGCGGCCACGGCGACGGCGGCCGCGGTCAGCCCGAAATTGGTGTATTCGTACGAGTCCCGGAAGGAGCCCAGCGGCAACAGCCGGAGCCGGTCGAGAATCTGCTGACGGTCGTAGCCGAGGTCCTCCAGCAGGTCGCCCGCGTGATCGGGCAGTCCGGAGCGATGCGCGTACAGGTCGCCGACCGTGACGTGCTCGGTGACGTAGGGATCGGCGAGCGCGAAAGACGGCAGCAGTTTGCGCACCGGAGTGTCCCATTCGACGCCCCCCGCGGCGATCCGGCGGGCGACGACCGTCGCTCCCACCGGCTTGGACAGCGACGCGAGCTGGAAGACCGTATCCTGGTCGACCTTCTCCTTGGTGACGATATTGCGGACGCCGAAGCCTTTGCTGTACACCAGTTTCCCGCCGTGGACGACGGCGATCGCCATGCCCGGAATGCCGGACGAGCTGAGTAGGCCTTCAGCAAGTCGATCCAACTCGCCAACGGCATCATCGATGCGTCCGTCCGGGATCGGCACACCGGCGACCTGATTGGGCATCACCGCGGAACTGGACGGTGTACCGGCACCGGTCGTGTCCGCGTCGTCGCCGCCGCAAGCCGTGCAGGCGAGGAGGGCGGCGGTCGCCATCGCCGCGGGACCGAGCAGTGCGCGCCACAGTGTGCTCACGGGTCGCCTCCTGGCTGTCGTAGCGACAAAAGACCAGATAAAGGCTAGTTGAGGTGCGATTGCTGCGCGGGTGGTTCAGCCGTTCTCGCCGGGCGAGCGCCGACGTCGCCGGACGCGGCTTCCCCGCATCGGGCGAAGCCGTTGGGAGCGCGGCCGACGAGGTGGTGAGGCGATCGCCAGCTGCGACCTCGCCGACCGGAATCCGAAATGCGCCCGGTCCTAACCGGCGGCGGGTGTCTTCCGGATCTCTACGATCGGAAGTACCAGCGCGGCGGGAGCATCTGCCGGAACCGCCGGCTTGACCGGCGCGACCGGAGCGATGCGCCGGTATCCCGTGCCGACCGGGGGCCGGGTGTCCACTTCGCCCTTGTTCGGCCAGTACGCCGCCGCGCGCTCGGCCTGCGCGGTGATCGTCAGCGAGGGATTGACGCCCAGGTTGGCCGAGACCGCCGCGCCGTCGACGACGCTGAGCGTGGGGTAGCCGTACACGCGGTGGTATGCGTCGATCACGCCCTGCCGAGCGTCGGCTCCGATCACCGCGCCGCCGAGGAAGTGGGCCGTGAGCGGGATATTGAAGATCTCGCCCCAGCTGCCGCCCGCGATGCCGCCGATCTTCGCCGCGACCCGCCTGGTCACGTCGTTGCCGACGGGAATCCACGTCGGATTGGGCTCGCCGTGGCCCTGCTTGCTGGTGAGCTTGCGGCCGAACAAGCCCCGCTTGGTGTAGGTGGTGATCGAATTGTCCAAGTGCTGCATGACCAGCGAGATGATTGTTCGCTCGCTCCAGTTCTTGGTGCTCAGGAAGCTGAGCAGGTCCATCGGATGCCGCAACACCATGCCCAGGAAGCGCAGCCAGCGCGGGATGCGGCCGCCGCCGTCGACCATGAGCGTCTGGAGCAGGCCCATGAAGTTGGAGCCTTTGCCGTAACGGACCGGCTCGATGTGCGTGTCCGGGGTGGGATGGATGGACGAGGTGATCGCGACGCCCTTGGTGAAGTCTTGGCCCGGCTTCACCTTCTTGGTGGCCGCGCCGACGATCGATTCCGAGTTGGTGCGCGTCAGCACGCCGAGTCGATCGGACAGATCGGGCAACACGCCTTTGTCACGCATGGCGAACAGCAACTGCTGGGTTCCGCGTGTGCCCGCGGCGAGCACGACGTGCGCGGCGTTGAACGTGCGCGGCTGCTTGCGTATCCAGGCGCCGGTGCGGGCGGTGGACACGTCCCAGGTGCCGTCGGGGTGTGGACGCAGCTCGGTGACAGTCGTCATGGGAATGACCTCGGCGCCGGCCTTCTCGGCCAGATAGAGGTAGTTCTTCACGAGGGTGTTCTTCGCGCCGTACTTGCAGCCCACCATGCAGTCGCCGCATTCGACGCAACCGGTGCGCTCGGGGCCGGCCCCGCCGAAGTACGGGTCGGGCACGGTCTTTCCCGGTTCGCCGAAGAACACGCCGACGGGGGTCTGCACGAAGGTGTCGCCGACGCCCATGTCGTCGGCCACGGCCTTGAAGACTTCGTCGGCGGGCGTCATGTGCGGATTGCGTACCACGCCGAGCATCTGCTGCGCTCGTTCGTAGTACGGGGTCAGTTCGTCGCGCCAGTCGGTGATGTCACGCCACTGCGCGTCCTGGAAGAACGGCTCCGGCGGCACGTAGAGAGTGTTCGCGTAGTTCAACGACCCGCCGCCGACACCGGCGCCGCCGAGGATCAGCACGTTGCGCAGCGGATGGATGCGCTGGATCCCGTAACAGCCGAGCGCGGGCGCCCAGAGAAACTTCTTCACGTCCCAGCTGGTCTTGGGCAGCTCGTCGTCGGCGAAGCGCCTGCCCGCCTCCAGCACGCCGACTTTGTACCCTTTCTCCACCAGCCGGAGCGCGGTGACGCTGCCGCCGAACCCCGAACCGACGATCAGCACGTCGTAATCCGTCGTCCGCTGGTCCATGTGGAACTCCTCGATCGTGTCGCCAGTGACTCGGATAACACTACTCCCGGGTAAGTAACGGTTCGCAAGTCGGCCGGAACCGGCCCCATCGGTCTGATAATCGGTTCGCCGACGGTCCCTCGTCCCGATGTAGAGCGGTGCTCTCAACAGTTGACATCGCTCTCTGGAGCGCGCATGGTTTCTGCTATGCCGACCACACCCCGCGCCCGCGCCAGGGCCCAGACCATGGACGACATCATCCGGATCGGGCGAGAACACCTGGCGACAGACGGCGCCGCGGCACTGTCCCTGCGTGCGGTGGCGCGTGATCTCGGCGTGGTTTCCTCGGCCGTCTACCGCTACGTCCGCAGTCGCGACGAACTGCTCACCATGCTCGTAGTGGACGGTTACAACGCACTCGGTGACGCGGTTGACAACGCGCTGGCCGAGGCAGGGGACGCGCCGATCGATAGGCTGCGGGTCCTCGGGCGCACGGTGCGGGGGTGGGCGCTGGCCGAACCCGCCCGCTATGGGTTGCTGTTCGGCACCCCGGTTCCCGGCTACGACGCGCCCGCGGCCGAGACCGTCGCACCGGGCACCCGGGTGATCGCCACGATGCTGACGCTGTTCGCTCACGCCTACGGAGCGGGCGAACTCACGGCCCCTATCAGGGAACCGCGGATATCCGCTTCTCTCGCGGACAATTTCGGGCGGATCCGTGACGAATTCCGGCTCGAATTGCCGAACTGGCTGGTCGTCCGCGGCGTGACCTTCTGGGTCGGCCTGTTCGGTGCGGTGAGCGCGGACGTCTTCGATATGTACGGCCCCGACACCTTCACCGATCGCGACGAGCTGTTCGAACTGCAACTCGACGGACTGCTGGACATGCTGGGGCACCACGGGTGATCGGCAACCGGGACAACGGGGGAGTCCGCGGCCGAGCACAACGGCGTGTGTTGGGATGGAACGCGTGACGATGCCAGGCGAACCGTCTGCGGTACCCGACCTGAGCGCCGCGACCGCGTGGGCGCGTCGGATGGGTATGCGCATTCCTCTGGTCAACGCGCCGATGGGCGGCGTGGCGGGCGGGCGGCTCGCCGCAGCGGTGACCGCGGCCGGCGGACTCGGCATGATCGGGATGGGCAGCGCCGGGTCGGTTCGCGCGCTGGAACTGGAGTTGCCGCACCTGGGCGGCGTCGAAGGCCCGTTCGGCATCGGGCTGGTCGATTGGGTCGTCGCCCGGGAACCACGACTGCTGGAGGTCGCGATCGAAGCACGTCCCGCGCTGATCTCGGTCAGCTTCGGCGAGAACCTGGATTGGGCCGCCCGGGTCGCGGCCGCGGGGATCGCCTCGGCCACCCAGGTCTACAGCGGGCAGGACGCGCGGCGTGCGCAAGACGCGGGCATCGGCGTCCTCGTGGCCCGTGGCGTGGAGGGCGGCGGGCACGGCGCCGTGAACGCGGCGCTGCTCCCGCTCCTCGACGAGGTGCTGGACGTGGCCTCGGTCCCGGTGCTCGCGGCCGGCGGCATCGGCGCACCGCGGGATCTCGCCGCCGTCCTTCGCGCCGGGGCGAGCGGCGCATGGCTCGGTACCTGCCTGGCGGCCTGCACGGAATCGCTGCTGTCGGATGCGGGCAGGCAGGCACTGCTCGACGCCCGCGGCACGGACACCGTGCTCACCCGCGCCTACGACGTGGGGATGGAACTGCCCTGGCCCGCGCGATTTCCCGCGCGGGTGCTGCGCACCGGATTCACCGATCGGTGGACCGGACGGGAAGAAGAACTCGCGACGGATCGGTCGGCCAAACACACGCTCGCCGCCGCGCTCGCCGTGGACGATCCGAAGACCGCGCCGATCGACGCGGGGGAGGGCGTCGGAATGATCACCTCCGTGGAACCGGCGGCGCGGGTGCTCGAACGGCTGTGGTCGGGTGTGACCGGTCCGGTCGGGAGCTGAGCGGTTCAGTCCTCACTGCTGGTCCGATCGCCGAGGTAGCGGATCAGAGCCGGATCGGCGGACACCACCCGCTCCACTTCCTCGCCGCCGGTGCACTGGTAGAGCGCGACGGTGACCGAACCGGATCGGCGGCCTGTCACCCGCCAGACCCCACCCGAATCGGTCCAGCGCCGCAGGGTCGCGACGGGATCGTCGGTCATCGTCTACCTCCACTCGGTGGTCTACCCGCCTTCGACTTCCGTGTCACCGCGGCACGGTGACGGGGTCGGAGCAGCTTGCGGGCCCGTCGACGAACGAGCAATCCTTCGGCGTCCGCGTCGGTCGATAGTCCGGCGCGACGCCACCGGCTCGCGTGATAGCCGTGTACGCGGCCACCGCGTCCGTCGGCTTGCGCGTCAGTGCCGGATCGGTGAGAACGTCGACGGTGTAAAGGCCGAAACGTGGTGTGTAGGAACCCCACTCGTAGTTGTCGGTGAGACTCCAGTAGTTATAGCCCATCAAATTCATGCCGTCGGCTTTGGCGCGCTGGAGCCAGTAGACGGTGTCGCGGAGCGAGTCGGCGCGCCCGTAACCGTCCGCACGCGGTAGGCCGTTCTCGGTGGGCATGCCGTTCTCGACGATATAGAGCGGCTTTCCGGGGAACTGGCGCGAATAGTGCTGCAGCGCATAGTAGATGCCTTCTGGCTGCATCGGGTTCTTCCACAGCTCGGTGAAGTTCACGGTGGTGGTGAGGGTGTCGGGGGAGAGGCCGTAGTAGTAATCGATGCCGATGTAGTCGAGCTTGGCGCCGATCTTGTCCACCAGTGGCTTGTTCACCACGTCCTCGGCGCCCGGGATGTAGGCGACGTTGCTGGTCACCATGGCGTCGGGCTGCACCCGGTGGATGTGGTCGTAGATGCTGTTGTGCGCCAGCGCGATTCGTTCCTGCATCGCCAGCGCCGCGGTGGGCGGAAGTCCGCCGTGTCGCAGTTCGTTCACCAAGTAGAAGGTCGGCTCGTTGAAGGTTACCCACAAGGGCCGGTACGGGGCGTAGCGATCGACGACGGCGCGCGCGTTGGCCAGCCAGTCCTCGACGATGCCCGGGTTGTTCCAGCCGCCGCGGTCGACCGCCCAACCCGGGTAGACCCAGTGGTCGATCGTGAGCATGGGACGCATGCCCGCGGCGGTGATCGCCGCGACGAGATCGTCGTAGAACTTCAGTCCGTCGGGGTCCCACTTGCCCGGCTCGGGCTGGAGGCGAGCCCACTCGATGCCCACGCGGTACACCTTGACGCCCAGGCCCGCCGCCAAGGCGATGTCCGAGCGATAGCGCGTGTAGAAGTCGATCGAATCCCGGTAGGGGTCCGTCGTTTTCCCGGACGCGACGTAGCGAGACCAGTTGCTGTCCGGGGCGTGGCCCTCCGATTGGTATCCCGACGCGGCGACGCCCCAGAGAAAGTCCGGGCCCATCGGTGCGACCACAGGGGGTGGCGCGGGCCGGGCGGCGGCCGGAGCGGCTCCTGCGAGAAATACCGCGGTGACAGCCACGACGGCAGCCAAGGCGTGGCGGTGATGTGAACGCATCGAACTCCTGTTGCGGGAGTGGTGACCGGTACACCTGGACCTCGGGCGCACTGGGCGGAGAGTGGATACCACGGGGGACAGGGTAACTGGTCACTTGTCCGTTTTCCTGAAGTCGGGGAGGGGTTATGGGGAGCGGGCGAGTAGGCGTGCCTAAAGCTGGTCGAGGAAAGTGCGATGTGGCCGTCTCGGGATAGCCGGTCGAGAAGCGCCTGAATTTATATGTCGAGACGTAGATATGCGCATCTAACAATGTCAATCGTATAAACAAACACCACGCTGTGAAACGATCGTTTCAACACCCAAAAAGCCTGGATCGGGCAACTACTTACCGAGCTTGCTGCTCGAGCGTGGATGTCTGTGCGCACCCCATACGATGCAACGAATCGACCGCCGCCGCTGCTATCGGCAGCGCCGGGCGGTCGTGCGGGAAGGACACAGTGGGAACAGACAGGCCCGTGCGCGCATTGGACAGCGGGGTCGCGCTCGAAGTGCTGAGCGATGGTCTGCGCCGAGCCGAGTGGCCACAGGCCGATGCGGTGTTACGGCAGGCCGGTCCGGCGGTGTGGCCGGAGTTGACCGACTTGGTCGTGGGCGGCGCGGACGACAGTGCGCAACGGGCGGGCGCTGTACTCGGATTTCCCCGTGTCACCGACGAAGTCCGGCTGCAAGTAGCGCACCTGCGAGACGAGGATCCGGACGCGCGCCGCCTCAGCGCGGAGGTACTCGGACATCGCGGCGGCGATGCTGCATTGCCTTACGCGCGCGTGCTGGCCACGATGTTCGACGATCCGTATCCGGGTGTGGTGGCCGCAGCCGTGGGCGCCTTCGCGGACATCGGCCGCGCGGCGGTCCCGATCCTGCGGGAAGTCCGGCGCTCGGCTCGCCGCTCGCGTCGTGCGGCGCTGGCCGCCCTCGTTGAGATCGGCTGGGATACACTCGATCCCATTGATGCTCGGGTGGCGGCACGTCTGGTTGCCGCCAAGATTCGCGCCGAGATCGCTCAACCGTTCTATCCCAACGGGGAGTGGTACGCGCTGCGCACCGACGACCGCGACGCGGTGCTGCGCGCATTCGGGCTGTCCGATCCGGTGCCCATCACGATGCGCGCTGGATTCGAACGCTGGCAGTTCCGCCCCACCCCCGGAAGCTGGCTCATCGATGACTTCAGCGGTCACCGCCGGTGCGCCCAGATGTTCGTCTCCCCGGTTCTCGATGGCTGGACCCTGGTCTTCGGCACGCCCAAGAGCATGATCAGAAAACACGACGAGACGTCCATCGAGGACGAGCACGTTGCCCAGCAACGCCGATGTGTGGAGCTGAGCCGGCAGTTCGGCACCGTCTACTGGTACGTCCAGGTCGAGAACGGAGGATGTGGCGACTGGATGGGCTGGTGTTCGGCCGAGCAGGAGTCGCTGATCCGCTACTACCACCACGATTTTCACGAAGGTGAGGTCGAGGCCGGCGAGCCCTTGGCTGCCGAGGCAAACTTGCACACCCCCGATGGCAGTGGGCTTCTGGGAAGGATTCAGCAACACCTGCCCCAGGAACAGGCGATGTACCTGCTGCTCACCATGCCTGAATACGACCCGGACGCCGAGGGGGAGAATTCGAGTGAGGAAGCGCTGGCGGCGCTGGGCGAATGGCGCGAAGAAGTACGGGCCCACCTTGCGGACGTGGGTGTTGAACTACTGCCGGGTCGAAGCGCCGCCATCATCGCCGAGCGTACGACCGTCGGGCTCGGTCAACTCGGGCCCCACACCTCGGTCCAGGGCCACGGAGTCCTGGCGCTGACCGATTGTGGAAGGCAGTGGGGGCATCGTGGCGCATTCCCGCTATAACTGTGGCCGGACCGGATCGGACCGTTTCCTTCCTCCGGAAGTAGGTGGTATCGGGGAGGCGGCGGTGACAATCGAGATGGGCAAGCGCCCGCGTCAAGTCGAGGAAGAACCGGGCGGGCTGTCGAGGGGGCATCGGGATGGGAAGACGACGTGGTCGCCGCGGATCGGATGCGGCGGCGTTGATGTTCATGGCTGCCATCGCCGCGCTGGTGGTTGCACCCAAGATCGCGGACATCGCCGCACGGCAAGCCGCGGCGCTTGCTTCTGTCGGGGCCTGTGTTCTGGCCATTGCTGCCGTCGCCGCCGTGCTGACGGCGCGGCATCGCCGCCAGGTGCGTGCTCGCGATGACGCGCGGGTGCTGGTGGCGCTGCGGCAGAACTCGCTGAGTCCCTCCGAGTTCGAGGAAGCGCTGGCCGCGTTGTGCCGCCGCGACGGCTGCACCGATGTCCGGGTGGTCGGCGGATCCGGTGATCTAGGCGCCGACGTGATCGCGCGGGCACCGGACGGTCGCCGAATCGTCTTGCAGGCCAGGCGTTACCACAACGGCCGCAGCGTGGGCAGCCAAGACGTCCAGCGCTTCGGTGGGACCGCGCACACCATCCACGGCGCCGACGTGGCGGCCGTGGTGACCACCGCGCATGCGTTCACCCCGCAAGCACGCGCGTACGCGGCCAAGGCCAGGATCTTGCTCATGTCGGCAAAAGAGCTCGCAGCGTGGGAATCGCAGACCGGGCCGAGTCCCTGGAACTGAAACCGAGAAACCAGAGTGCCCGAGAAACGATTGATCTCTGGGACGCTTGCAACCCGCTCAGGTCGAACGCCGCTCAGGTCAGCGACACTAGCCGGTGCGGTGTGCGGCCGCGGCATGGCAGAACGTCTGCGGACGGCCCTCGACGGCGCGACCGGTCAAGCGGGGGCGGTGGCACAATCGGGCCGAGCTTCAACGCATGGCGAGAGCTGGCCGCGAACATCATCGTCACCGACGCCGTTCGGATGTGCCGCCCCAGTGACCAAGTTCTGATTCGGGGGCGATCAGCAGGGGGCCTCCGGTGGACTCGACCCAGGTGTGAAGCATGGCGGCTCACTCGTTGCTCGTTTGTCGGTCGGTTTCCTGTGCCCGTCATTGTCGACTACGTGAAACCTATACCGGCCCATCGTCATTGAGCGAGGGTAAGTCGTCCATCCAAAGCTCCACGGGGATGGACCTGTGGCAGGGCATGAGCGTCGGCCGCGTTCACCGATCGAAGCCGCGGAAGACACCGTCGTCGTCGACGCTGCCGGCGTAGTCCTCGAAGTCCACGTTGGAGAGGAGGAAGTTGGCCTCGACCTCGGCCATCGCGATCGGTGCGATCCGGAACACCGCGTCGCCGTCCCCTCGAACATCCTCGCCGCTGGTATCGACCACCAGCAGTGGGTGCTCGGGGTCGGTCATCGTGGTGGTGTCGGCGAGGAACACATAGGTCTGGCCATCGATCAGATCACCTAGATCGGCGGGCGTCAGCCCGTCGAAGGTCACGTCGTCGACGGGTGTCAGCTCTGTCATCGTGTCTTCGTCGTAGGACGCGATGACCGCCGCGAGGGTTTGGGCCCACGCCGCGTCGTCGGTGAAGTCCGTACGCACCAGAAGCGATTCGCCCTCGGGCAGAGATCGTGCCATAGGCCCGATTGTGCACCCCTACCGCGAGGGAGGGTCGGGCGACCCACGCCCCACCGGGCCGTAACCGGGGCTATCGGTGGGGCCGTGATCGTAGATCGGGATGTTCCATTTCTCGCGCGTCCAGTCGCTGGCGATACCGAGATCCAGATCAGGCATTGTTGGGGTGGCGCGTCGCGCTGGCTCGGCGTGTCTCTTGGGTGCGCGCTCATGCCGAGTTCGAGGCGTTCGCAGGAGTGTGTACCGATCTCGGCTGCACCGATGAATTCTCGGATGGCTGCCTCGTCAAATCTACTGGATAGGCCGAAAGACAGGAGCCCGACATGACCGACCTGCCGACGTGGCTGGATCGTTCGTGCGCAGCGGCGAGGCGGGCACCAGTATCTGAGGGCGCTTGTGCGCGGGACCGAAGGATTCCGGCCGCCCGCACATCTACGGCACCGCATTACCCGCGTCGGGTCCAGCGCCCGCCGCTACGACAACCGAGGAGCTCGAACTATGGACCAGCACGCCATCGATGAGGTACTGAGCCGCCCACTCAGCCAGGAACTACTGGCCCGTGACCTGGCCAGGCTGGCCTTCATCGGGCTGGACGGCACCCCGCGGTCGATCCCGATCGGGATTGTCTGGAACGGCACGGAAGTCGTCATGTGCACCGCGACGAACGCGCGGAAACTCCCCGCGTTGCGCCGCAATCCCGCGGTCGCGCTGACGATCGACACCGAGTCGCACCCGCCGAAGGTCCTACTCATCCGCGGCCGTGCGGAGCTGGATGTCGTCGACGGCATCCCGGACGAGTACCTCCAGTGGAACGGCACTTATGAGATGACGCCCGAACAACGGACCGAGTGGGAGGAAGGCGTGAGGTCGCTCTACGACGGCATGGTCCGAATCGTGGTCAAGCCGACCTGGGCCAAGCTGATCGACTTCGAGACAACACTGCCCACCGCCATCGAGGAACTAATGCAGCGACAGAAAGAACGTGAGCGCGCCTGAACACGTACACGCGCCGCCGAAGTCGGCGGCGCGCCCCGAAAGGAGATCGCCATGAGCGAGACCGACCAGCGTGGCCCCCGACCCGGGCGCGGGACAATCCAGCGGATGGACAACATCGCCATCGTCGTCGACGACCTCGCGGCTGCTACGGCGTTCTTCGTCGCACTCGGACTGGAGCTGGAAGGCGAGGCGACAGTCGAGGGCAGCGCGGTGGATCGCCTCGTCGGGCTCGAGAGAGTCCGATCGGACATCGCGATGATGCGCACCCCAGACGGCCACGGACGGCTCGAGCTGACCAAGTACCGGACGCCGCCGGCCCGCGGCGGTGACCCGCGCGCTCCGGCGAACACGCTGGGCATGCATCGCATCATGTTCGCGGTCGAAGACATCGACGGCATCCTCGACCGCTTGCGGCCACACGGAGCCGAGCTCCTCGGCGAGCTGGTGCAGTACGAGAACAGCTACCGGCTCTGCTACCTCCGGGGCCCCGCGGGCATCCTCGTCGCGCTGGCCGAGCAGATCAAGTGACCGGCCGGTCAACGGTCCAGCGCCGCGACGGGGCCATCTCGCGCCCGCAACCTGTGGTTCGTGCTGAAACCTGGGATCGGTAGGTGGCGGGCGTGGCATCTACTTACCCCATGACATCTTCTCAACATCCTACGAACAAACCGCAGTCCGCCGGCTCGGACAAAAGGACCAGCGCGATCCTGTCGTACGCATTGGGGTGGCTCACGGGAATCATCTTCCTATTCGTGGGAAAGAATGATCCCGACGTGAAATTCCATGCCGCGCAATCAATTGTCTTCTTCGGGGCGATCTCGGTGGTCAATATTGTTCTGGGCATCGTCGGCTCGCTCCTCGGAGTCGTGGGGATCATCTTCAGCCTCGCCGGGCTCGCAGTCGCGGTCTTCGCGGTCGTCGTCTGGATCATGGCCATGGTCCAGGCGAACAAAATCGGCGGTCTCCGTGCAGAGCTTCCCATCGTCGGAAGATTGACTGCCCCATATGCCGATCGGTTGGCCGACTCCGTCAAGTAGCGGCATTTTCGAAGTCCTCCGCTGGATTTCGTAATCGAGGATGGGTGTCGGCACTCCTGCCGACGGCCGGATACGGCAGTCCGAAGATCTACGGCCCGAGACTATCTCGGGCCGTTGACGTCCTCGCGGAACGTCCGATGATGCCACCGACTCCTCGGCGTCGTAACGCGCGGACTTGACCAAGGATCGCCGGCGTCAGTGAGCGCGGCGGCCATGGTCGGATGTCCCCAGGCAAGATCTGCCTCACGACGACCACCTCTCACCGACTGGCCGCAGGCCGATGGTGCAGGGTTGTCGGTACGGGGTGGTAGTTCTGTTGTAGAGCGCCTGCCAGGTTGTGAGTTCGCTACGGAAAGGTGTCCTGACATGGTCTGGAATCCGTTGCCGCGAGTGGCCCGGCGGTTGGCCCAGCAGCGGTGGGTGATGCGCTCGGCGCCGGTCGTGCTGCGGGTGGATCGGTTGGTCCGGCGTGCCAGCGGCGGCCGCATGGGCGTCCTGGATCTGGCGGGTCTGCCCTCGATCCAGATCACCGTGGCGGGGCGGAAGACGGGGATTTCGCGCACCACGTCGTTGCTGTGCGTGCTGCACGATGCCGACTTCGTAGTCCTCGGTTCGAATTGGGGCAGTGCCGAACATCCGGCGTGGTCGGCGAATCTGCGTGCGGCGCAGACCGCTCAGGTTCGTTACAAGGGCGAGCAGTTCCCGGTCGCGGTACGTGAGCTCACCGGCGTGGAGCGCGAACGCGTCTGGGAGCGGGCGGTCGCCTTGTGGCCCGGTTACGCCATGGAGCACGAACTGTCCGGAGGGCGGGTGTTCCGCATCTTCGAGCTGCGCCGCGTGTCTGCCTGAAGCGTTGTGAATCGTATGCGAGCGGCGGTCGGGCTCGTGTGCGGCAGCTTACGGTGGGACGGTGACCACGCATCTGACCCACTGGGGCGCATTCGAGGCCGACAGCGACGGCGAACGACTCATGAACGTCCGGCCGTGGCGTGGTGATCCGGAGCCGACGTCGCTGATCGGCAATATCGCTTCGGCACAACACCACCCGACCCGTATCGATCGGCCGTACATCCGCAGGGGTTGGCTGGAGAGCGGTCCCGGTCCCGGCCCGCGCGGTTCGGAGGGTTTCGTCCCGGTGTCGTGGGAGCGGGCGTTGGACCTGCTGGCAGGCGAACTCGGGCGGGTGTACCGGCAGCACGGACCGGAAGCGGTGTACGGCGGTTCGTACGGCTGGGCCAGCGCGGGGCGTTTCCATCACGCGCAGAGTCAGTTGCATCGGTTTCTCAACTGTCTCGGCGGCTACGTCCGGCACGTGAACAGCTACAGCCTCGGCACGTCGACGGTGTTCCTGCCGTATGTCCTCGGCGACATCGGGTGGGTGACGCAACAGGCGACGGCGAAAGCCGTGCTGGCCGAGCATTCGGAGCTGGTGGTGGCTTTCGGTGGGTTGTCGCCGAAGAATGCGGCTGTGTCACCGGGTGGCGTGTCGCGGCACAACGCGCGCGGGTGGATCGCGGCGGCGCGGGCGCGGGGCTGCCGCTTCGTGTCGATCAGCCCGCTGCGCGACGACACTGCGCCCGAGGGTGCGGCCGAGTGGATCGCCCCGCTGCCCGGGACCGACGTGGCGATGATGCTGGCGCTTGCCCAGGTGCTGGACGAGGAAGGATTGGCCGATCAGGAGTTTCTGCGCCGGTATGCGGTCGGCTACGAGCGCTTCGCGGAATACCTGCGTGGCGCGGCGGACGGAGTCGTCAAAGATCCGGCGTGGGCGGCGTCGATCACTGGTGTGCCTGCCGAGCGTATACGGACGCTGGCGCGCGAGATGGCGGCCGCGCGCACGCTCGTGACGGTGAGTTGGTCGCTTCAGCGGGCGCGGCACGGTGAGCAGCCGCTGTGGGCGGGGGTCGTGCTGGCGGCGATGATGGGGCAGATCGGGCTTCCTGGTGGCGGGTTCGGACACGGTTACGGGTCGGTGGCCGGTGTCGGCGAGCCGGCGCGTATGCCGGTGCCGCGATTTCCGCAGGGGCGCAATGGCATCGATATCTTCATCCCGGTCGCGCGGATCGCGGACATGCTGCTCAACCCGGGTGAACCCTATCGCTACAACGGTCAGGACCTGGTGTATCCGGACGTGCGGTTGGTGTACTGGTGCGGTGGTAATCCGTTCCATCACCACCAGGATCTGGCTCGGTTGCGGGCGGCGTTCACGCGCCCGGACACGGTCGTGGTGCACGATGCGTTCTGGACGGCCACCGCGCGGCACGCCGATATCGTGCTGCCGTCGACCATGTCCATCGAGCGCGACGATTACGGTGCGGGCGAGGGCGACAGCTCCTTCTTTCCGATGAGGGCGCTCACCCGCCCGCGCGCCGAGGCTCGGGACGATTATTCGATCTTCGCCGAGGCGGCCGATCGGCTCGGGGTCGGCACGGAATTCACCGAGGGGCGCTCCGTCGGCCAATGGCTGCGGCATCTGTACGAACAGTGGCGAGCGGGGCAGTCACGGCTGGGCCACGAGCTGCCGGACTTCGACACGTTCTGGACCGGCGAGTGCCTCGAGCTTCCGGTGCCCGACCCGCGGCAGGTGCTGGCTGCGGACTTTCGCGCCGACCCGGACCGGTTTCCGCTCACCACACCGAGCGGGAAGATCGAGATCTTCTCTGCGACCATCGATGGCTTCGGGTACGCCGATTGCCCGGGGCATCCGGTGTGGTTGGAGCCCGAGGAGTGGCTGGGCGGTCCGGCGGCGAGGCGATATCCGTTGCAGTTGGTGGCGAATCAACCGCGGACCAAGTTGCACAGCCAGCTGGACATGGGTGCGCACAGCCGGTCTGTGAAGATATCCGGGCGGGAACCGATTCGCATGCATCCCTCCGACGCCGCGGCTCGTGGCCTGCGCGCAGGTGAGGTCGTGCGCGTGTTCAACGAGCGAGGCAGTTGTCTGGCCGGATTGCTGGTCGACGACGGGGTGCGGGCTGGTGTGGCGCAGTTGTCCACCGGGGCTTGGTACGACCCGGATCCGGCCGATCCGACGTTCTGCCGCCACGGTAATCCCAACGTGCTCATCGCCGACCGCCCGTCCTCCACGCTGAGCCAGGGCTGCGCCGGGCAGCTCACGCTGGTGGAGATCGAACGCTATGCGGGTCCTCCAGCGGATGTGGAGGTGCTTCGCCCGCCCCGGATCGGAGTTGCGTCCGAGTCGTAGTCCACCGTTGGTGGTCGTGTCCGTGCGGTGCTCACACCGCCACACAGGTGGGCCTCGACGTTCACGGGACCTATCGCTCGGCGAACATCGTCTGGTTGTAGGTTGTGTTCGCTGATCGCTATTGCTGGTCCATATAAGCAGTGGTGATCGCGGAAGTCGAACAAAAGACACGAAAATATGGACAACGGATGGTTGTTCATGGAGGTGGCGGGTGGACCTGGATCTGGCGGCGCTGCGCGCGTTCGTCGCGGTGGTGGAGCAGGAGCAGTTCGGCCACGCCGCGGCCGTGCTCGGGATCAGTCAGCAGGCGGTGTCCAAGCGCATCGCGAAGCTCGAATCACAGCTCGGTGCGGAGCTTTTCGATCGCGGGCACGGCAGTAGCGTGCCGACCGGCGCCGGTGCGCGATTGCTGCCGTACGCGCGGTCACTGCTGGCGGGCGCCGAGGAGGCGGTGCGGGCCGTTCGTGCGCAGGTGCGGCCGTTGCGGGTGGCGGTGCTGGGGAAACGCGCGGCCGCGACCGAGTTGATGGAGTTCTATCTGGCGCGCCATCCGCGCTGCGACACCGAGATCGTCATCTCGAACGCGATCACGACCTCGCGGGAGGCCTTGCGCAGCGGCCTGGTCGACGCAGCCCTGGCCCGCGCGTACGGCGGACCGGTGACGTTGCCCGGCGACATCGTCGCCGCGCCCGCGTATCTGGAGCCGTTGTATCTGCTGGTGGGTAAGGATCATCCGTTGGCGGGCCGGTCGACGATCGCGTTGCGGGAGATCGCCGGGCATCCGGTGTGGGTGCCGGGGGCGGCCACACCGTCGGAGTGGGCGGATTTCTATCGAGATCTCAGTGCGTTCAGCGGGGTTCCGGTCGACACCAGTGGACCGATGCTGAACTTGGCGCAGCTCGTCGAACGCATCGCGGACTCGTCGTCGCTGACGACCTTCAGCGGAGACGGTGGCCAGACGCCGTGGCATCCCAACCTGCGGCGTCTGATGGTCGTCGATCCCACTCCGGCGTATCCGCTGGCGCTGCTGTGGTCGGCGGGCAACCGGCATCCGGGGCTGCGTCCGTTGATCGAGCACGTCGCGCAGAACTACAACCGGGATATCGCGGCCGCCTGCTGGGTGCCCGAAGCCGATCGGGCGCTGTTCGCCGTGCCGGGCGCCGCGCCCGGCACGGAGTGTCCGCCCCTGCCTCTACCATTCCCCGGGTGACCGGATACGACCCGCTCGACGCCTTCGAGCATCTCGACACCTCGACGTTGCCGCCGCGGCAGCAGCGGATTCTCGCCACGATCCGGGAGTGGGTGCTGCGGCACGGGTATCCGCCGAATACGCGTGAGATCGGTGACGCGGTGGGTCTGCGCTCCACGTCGTCGGTGTCCAAGCATCTGAAGAGCTTGGAGGAGCGGGGTTTTCTGCGGCGCAGCCGGACGGTGTCGCGGCCGATCGATGTGCGGATGTTCCTGCAGGCGGGCGCGCGGCGGGAGACGGCGCAGGATTCGGTGGCGGTGCCGGTGGTCGGCGATATCGCCGCGGGCGCTCCGATTCCGGCCGAGGAGCATGCCGACGAGACGATGACGTTGCCGCGCGAGCTCGTCGGGCGCGGCACGGTGTTCGGCCTGCGGGTGCGTGGTGATTCGATGATCGACGCGGCCATCTGCGACGGTGATCTGGTGGTGGTCCGCCGGCAGCACGAGGCGCATTCCGGGGAGATCGTGGCGGCGATGATCGAGGGCGAGGCGACGGTGAAGGTGTACCGGCGGCGCAACGGTCACGTGTACCTGGAGCCGCGCAACCCCGCCTATGAGGTGATCGATGGCGACGAGGCGGTCGTGCTCGGCAAGGTCGTGTCGGTGATGCGGCGGGTCTGACCTCGCCGAACTGTGACGGCGCGATGCGGCCCGCGGTGACCGCCGTACCCTGAACGGCATGCTGACATCTTCCGGCGCCGGGTTCGAGCAGCTGGTGCGCTTGCTCGACGGGCGCCGGGTCGTCGCGCTGACCGGTGCCGGGGTCTCGACCGACAGCGGTATCCCCGACTATCGCGGTCCGTCCTCGCCGCCGCGCAACCCGATGACCTACCAGCAGTTCGTCGGCGATCCGGTCTTCAGGCAGCGGTACTGGGCGCGCAACCATGTGGGCTGGCGGCGCATGGACGCCTCGCGCCCCAATCCCGGGCATCGCGCGCTGGCGTGGCTGGAGCGGATGGGCGTGGTCACCGGGCTGATCACCCAGAATGTGGACGTTGTTGTTCCGGCTGGCGTGTGAGTGTCTGATCTCGGCACGGGTGATCCGGCCGGGTCCGGTGACGGTGGTGGAGCGGGTCGCCCACGCCCGCAAGCAGGCTCAGTCCGAGACCTACGACCGGTTGGCGCATGAGTTCACGCCGGAACGGTGTGCCGAGCTGGATGCGTTGCTTGCCACCGACGTGTCGATCGGAATGTCACGGTTGCGGTGGCTGTCGACCGGACCGGTGGAAGCATCGGCGGAAGCGGTGAAGGCCGAAGTCGACAAGCTCGGGTTCTTGCGCGGTCTGGGCGCGGACAGCCTGGACATGTCGGAACAGATGCCGGTGGTGTCAGGCGTTGGCAAAGGCATCGAGTCCAGCACGAAGCTCAACAAGCACAGAAGGGTGATCGAACGGTCGATCGCCTGGCTGTTCGGCTACCACCGCCTGAGCATCCGATACGAGCGCTACGCCAACCACTTCTGCGCCTTCCTCACCCTCGCCGCCGCACTGACCTGCTACAAGAGGCTGGTGCAGGTGAGAGCGACAAAGTGAAGTCTAGGGTGTACCCGTGACTGTCACCTGGGACTCTTCGACGCCTGGCCTGCTCGTTCTGCCGTCGGGCCGAATGATACGCGGCCGAGCACTTCGTCGGCCGATGCCGGACGGTCCCGTGCCTGAATTCGGGTTGTACCTGCTCGGAAAACAGCCTCCGGCCGTGGCGTGGTCCAGCAGATGGATTCGGTGGCCCGACTTCTGGTTGCCTTCAGATCGCACCGACGCCCACGGTGCACTGCAGGAGGCGTGGAAGCGAACCGCCGCCGAGCGAGTCGAGGTGGCCTGCAACGGCGGCCACGGCCGAACCGGCACGGCACTCGCATGCATCGCAGTGCTCGACGGCATCCCCGCAAACGAGGCAGTCGCCTACATCCGCACGCACTATTCACCGCGCGCTGTCGAAACACCTTGGCAACGCCGCTTCGTTCACCGCTTCACGACTTCAGCCGACCACTGACAAACAAGCCTCCACAAACCCGGCCAACTAAATGTCACGACGTGAGACACTCTGAGTCAGTACTGCTCTCCGGTACCGACACCACTGAGTTCGATCCTGTCGACACCTCGCCGGACATCGGGGAGGCCGAGTGTGTGGAGTGGACCCCGCGGTGGCGGCGCAGATCCTGCGTTCCTCGACACCCAGCGGGCACCGGCTGGTGCAGGCCCTGATCGCCGAAGGCGGATCCGCCCCGGTCGGCAGGATCTCAGAACTGACCGGCGACAGCCTGCTGCGCGCGGCCACGCAGTCACTCAACGTCGCGGCCCGGCGGGAAGGCGTCACCCGCGGCCTGCCCGAAGCGACGGCTGATCCAGGCAATCCGTTACCCGAATCCGCTCACCTCTCCAAGGTGGCCGCCTACTCACTTCCGACCGAGTCGATTCCGGCGTTCACCGCCGCGATCGAGCTCCTGGACGACCTGCACCACCGGCTCCACGAATGACCCGCCGTCATTCCCCGCGAAATGAACGGTGCATGGTGCGGAGGCTCGAGCTGACGCGCGACGACGGATCGACCGAACCGTTGCGCCCGAGGCACTCGATCCTTTCCAGCGCACTGTTGGCGAGTGCCGACCTGCAACGCATGGGCTAGCCAATGGTTCAGCTCCTGCATGAGTCACCGGGTCGGGAAGATGCGGCGGACCGTTGAACCGCACCTCGCCCGCGGAGGGCGACCCCGCCCCGGATTACCGTGAACCGGTCAGCTCGATCGCGCAGCGGATCGCGCGGTCGACCGTGGAGCGCGCCATTTTCATGCTGGCGGCGATGCCGTTCGACGTCGTGTGCGGCTGGGAGTAGGCCTCGTAGATCCAGGCCAGGATCTTGACTGGTTGGTGCCGGGCCGAAGCCCTGGTGGTCAATCGAAAACGTACGCAACGGCTCTGGCGCGAGGAAGGGCTGAAACGCCCCGTCCGGGTGCGTAAGAAGCGCCGGATCGGCCCTGGCCGCCATCAACGGCTGCGGGCGTCGCGACCGGATCAGATGTGGGCGTTGGATTTCCAGGTCGACCTCACCGTCGACGGCCGGCAGGTGCGGTTCCCCAACGTCATCGACGAGTTCACCCGGGAAGCCCTCGCCGTCAAGGCTTTCCGGTCCTGCACCGCCGATGCGCCGATCGGCGTGCTCGACGAGATCATCGCGGCGACCGGGCGCAAACCCGAGCACATCCGCATGGACAACGGCACCGAGATGACCGCACACGCGATGACCGACTGGTGCCGGTTCACCGGGGTCGATGCGCCGTTCATCGACCCAGGACCGCCATGGCAGAACGGGATTTGCGAATCGTCCATCGGCCGCTTCCGCGACGAATTCCTCACCTGCGAGATCTTTCATTCTCTGACCGAGGTCCAGGTCCTTGCCGAGGACTGGCGCTTCGAGTACAACAACTACCGGCCACACGGATCGCTGGGCTTCCTCAGCCCCCACCGCATTCCGCCAGCAATGGTCACCGACCGAGTTCAACCAACCACTACAACTCACATGATCGGTGGACCTGAAAACGGGGCCCAGTCAATAGCAGGAATCGCTTTGACCATAGGCCGCAGCGCTTCAGCGTCGTTGGTGTTGGCGGCCGAGATACCCACCGACAGCGGGATTCCGCGCGGTCGGACAGCACGTGGATCTTCGAGCCGGGCTTGCCGCGATCAACCGGGCTCGGGCCGGTCAAAGGTCCCCCTTTTTCACCTGGACACTCGCCGCGTCGATGACCGCTCGCGACCAGTCGATCAAGCCTGCGCCGCCCAGCTCATGGGACTGCCCCGGCTTTGGTTGACTCGCGGTGTTGATGGGTTCAGGCCGCGAGTGCGGTCTGGTTGATTGTCTCGAACTCGATTGGGGTGAGTTTGCCGAGTCCGCGTTGTCGCCGTTTGCGGTGGT
>NZ_VUOT01000051.1:0-32517 GCF_009829295.1 Nocardia sp. CY15 | reverse complement strand
GCACACGTGATCACTCACCGCCCAGCCCTCGAAGCCATCCAGCGATGGTCGACCTGGCGCCGACGCCACCAATATCGGGCGAAGAAAGCCCACTACCAGCGACGACACCGATTACGTCACGAAGTGCAGCTGGAGTACTAGGCCCGGCGCTGGACCTCAATAGGAAACGCGCGCCACGCGGATCTCGGAGATCGACATGCCCCGTCGGCGGCGGAACAGGCCGCGAAGCGTTCCGGCATTGAGGTAGCCCACCTTGGCCGCCACCGCGTCCACCGTGAGCGACGTGGTGCGCAGCAGATGCACGGCGCGTTCCAGGCGGATGTCGTGCACGAATTCGGTGGGGGACATGCCGAGTTCGGCATGCGTTGCCCGCTGCAGGCTGCGTTCGGTGACACCGATCGCGCGGGCGGCCTGAGCGATCCGGAAATTGTCGCCCAGGTGCTCGCGCACCCAGCGTTCGAAGGCGGCGGTGACCGAATCACCGCGTGCGATTACCTCGGGAACGATGAACTCCCGCTGCGGTCGTCCCGCGCCGACCGCGAGGTAGCGCATCGCGCGCTCGGCCAGCGCCGGGCTCTTGGTGGCGATCAGCGACAGGGCCAGGTCCATGTGCGACAGCGCCGCGCCCGCGGTGGTGACGCCGTGGCCGCGGCACAGCGTGCGGCCCTCGTCGAGCTCTACCCGCGGATAGCGGCGCCGGAAGCTTGGGCCGAGCCACCAGCTCGTTGTGGCGGGTGAGCCGTCCAGTACGCCCGCTTCTGCCAGGAAGAACGTTCCGGTACAGGCGCCGGCGAGATGAGCCCCCCGCTCGCGCGCCGCGATCAGCCGGTCGAGCACCGGGCGGCTGGCCGGTGCGGAGATGAGGTCGATCAGCGCGGTGGCCTCCAGGACGTTCACCGCGGGCACGATCATCAGCTCGAATGCGTCGCCGAACTCGTCGAGGGGGATCGTCGGCACGGTGTTGCCGTTGCCCGACCGCACGCTGGCGCCGAACGACACGCTGCGCACCCGCCACGGCTGCGGCGGGTCGGGAAGTTCGGTCCGCACGGCGTTGGCGGTGTTGAAGGTCTCCAGCAAGGCGGCGTATCCGAAATCGGCCACACCGTCCACCACGAAGACCGCGACGTCCATGTCGGAAACAGTACCGAAGATGTCGTTCACGACACTCGGTTCCGGTGGAATTCTGACCTACTGTCATCGCCAGACGGCTCCCCGTCCCGCAAGCGCGGTCCCTCGGAGTCGATACAGCCTGCCGTACCTCGTCACTTGAGGAGTTCGCGTGACCATGATCGAAACGACCGGGACCCACCACATCCGGTTGACCGTGACGGACATCGCCCGGTCCCGCGCCTTCTATCGGGACGTGCTCGGGTTCCCGGTCGCCGCCGAATCGCCTGGCAGCCCGGACGATCCGGCGGTGCGCGCCGATCCGATGCGGCTTTTCGGCGGGGTGGTGTTCCAGGCCAACGGCATGTTGCTCGGCCTGCGCCCGGTGGCGGCCGCGACGGATCGATTCGATTCCGAACGGGTGGGTTTGGACCATCTCAGCTTCTCCGTCCCGGCGCGGGCCGATCTGGTGGCTGCGGCCGCGCGCCTGTCGGAAGCGGGCATCGAACACGGCGAGATCACCGAAATGGCTGATTTCGGGATCGCGATCCTGTCGTTCTCCGATCCCGACGGCATCCACCTCGAACTCACTGCGCCACTGTGAATCCAGCACGTGCTGTGGCGCCGGCACGGCCGTGGCCGATCCGGAAGGGCTCGGCGTTGCCGAGTCCGAGCACTCTGCTGTGCGCCCTCGGCGGCCACCACGTGGAGGGCCCGGTGAGCCGGTGGGCGCGCGAGCTGACCGAACTGCACGGACGTCGCCGGGAGGTGGGACGCCGAGTCGAGATCGAGGAGCGCCGTGCGGAGTTGGTGGACCGGATCAACACGTGGGCGACGCTGCACCTCCCGTGCGCTGCGCCGGGTGCGCGCCTGCACGATTCGAGCTTGGGCGAGATGATCGACCGGATGGCCGCGGTAGCCGAGCAGGCGTTCCACCTGCTGATGCACGACGACCCGGCCGGCGAGCGCGTGCACGCCGCGTGGACCCGGCTGGCGGAATGGGAGATCGCCTATGCCGATCTGGCGGGCGCGGTCGGGGACGGCCGTCGTCGCCTCCCCTCGACACGGACATCTCCGGCATCATCGGCGACTCGGTGATCCGGAGGCGCCGATCGAGGACCGGCCATACCGCCGCGTCCGGGCCTGGACGCCGAAGAGGCGGCCCGAGGAATGCGCTGATGATCCTGGGCGTGCGCCCGTTGTGTTTCGTGAGCGCGCTCACGCCGGAGTCGCTGCACGACCCCCGCTGCGGGCCGAGACGCGCGCACTGTGCCGTGGCCGTTCGAAGGCGAGTCGACGAGAGGGCGTAGGCTGAGCGCTCCGACGGACGGCGCGACTTCTGGGAGCGGTGCATGAGCAAGGGTGAGGGGACTCCTCCCGCTACGACGCGGACCGGCACGATCAGCGTGCGGGTGCCCGCGGTGTCCGAGCAGCTGGCGATGCTGCGTGCCTTGGCCGAGACCGTCACACTCATGGCCGATTTCGGTATCGATGAGGTGACCGACATCCGGCTGGCGCTCGACGAGGTGGCCAGCGCGCTGGTGCTGGACGCGGTGGACGGCGCGGAGCTCGAGTGTGCGTTCGGCTTCGAGGACGACGCGGTGGACGTGCGTGTCTCCACCGTCACGGTGTCGGACGCGAGTCCGGACGAGTCCGGCTTCGGCTGGCACATCGTGGCGACGTTGACGGACTCGGTCTCGTCGTGGCGAGGCGAACACGATCCCGCCGCGGGCGGCTACCCGACTGTCGTCGACTTCCGTTGGGTGCGCGGCGGCTCGAATAATGGGTAGCGATTCGAATCAGTTCACTCCCAAACGCAAATCGCGGGGCGACAGCTACGACAATATCGAGCCACTCTTCGCCGAATTGGCCGCACTGGCGCCGGACGACCCGCGCCGGGAAGCCCTGCGCGCCGAGGTGATCGAGCGCTGCCTGCCCCTGGCCGAGCACATCGCGCGCAAGTTCAGCGGGCGCGGCGAGAGTTTCGAGGACCTACTGCAGATCGCGCGGGTGGGCATGCTCGCCGCCGTCGACCGCTTCGATCCCGGACACGGCGCGACGTTCCTGTCGTTCGCGGTGCCGACGATCATGGGCGAAGTACGCAGGCATTTCCGCGACTACGCCTGGTCGGTGCGGGTCCCGCGGCGGCTCAAGGAGATCCAGTCCACCATCGGTCCCACGGTGGAGGTCCTGTCGCAGCGGCTGGGCCGGATGCCCCGGGCCAGGGAGATCGCCGAGGAACTGGGCGCGGACCTGAACGAGGTCACCCAGGCGCTCATCGCGCGCAACGCCTATCAGACCTCCTCGATCGACGCCGCCTCCGACACCGACGACGCGGAGTCCGGCGGTCCCTCCCTGCTGGACTCGCTCGGCGCCGAGGATCCGGACTTCGGCACCGTGGAGAACTACTTGGCGGTGAAGCCGCTGCTGGCGGCGTTGCCCGAGCGGGAGAAGCAGGTTCTGGTGATGCGCTTCTTCGATTCGATGTCCCAGGAGCAGATCGCCCAGCGGATCGGCTGTTCGCAGATGCAGGTCTCACGCATTCTGTCGAAGACCTTGAAGTCGCTGCGCGAACAGGCTCTCCGGGACTGACACACCGAACTCGGACCTGCCGGTGCTGCTTTCACTCGCCGGTCAGGTCGTCGTGATATTCGCGCATCGCCCGGACGACGGCGACCAGCACGCGGTGCGCCGCGCGTAGGTCGGCGTCGGGCAGTTCGGCCATCGCGGCGCGGGTCTGCCGTCCGAGCGGTGTGAAGAAGCCGCGGGCCACGTCCATGCCGTGCTCGTCGTAGTGCAGGATGACCCGCCTGCGATCGGTCGGGTCGGCGGCGCGGCGCAGGTGACCGGAGTCGATCATGCGCTCGACCAGATAGGTCACCGCGGATGAGGAGATTCCCATCAACTTGCCCAAGCCGCCCGCGGTCAGCGGCGCGCCCTCGAGTTCGGCGGTCGCGACGTGCATCAGCGCGCGAAAGTCATTGGTCCGCAGCTGGTTGGACCGTGCGAAAACCTGCCCGATCTGTTCGGAGATCGCGCTGAGGGCGCGGATGTCGGCGGCGATGTCGGTTTCCAGTTCGTCACGGTCCGTCCCGCCCGTGTTTGGCTCTCCGGTCAACGGCGCATCCCTTTCCACACGGGGGTCAGCGTAGTTCAGCCGGTGTCTCGATTGCTTAATATTTCAGTTTCTGAGAGAGTTGGCCGCGTGAGCGCTTGGGATCGCTATGCGTCGGTGGTGACCGCCCGGACATCGTGGGTACTGCTTCTCGTGCTCGCCGCGGCCTCGATAGGCCTGATCGGTGCGGTCGGGGAGAACGAGGCCGCCGGGCAGGCTCCCACTGCGCTGCCGTCGACGGCGGAGTCCGCCCGGGTCGAGCAGGCGCTGGAAGAGTTCCCGGACGCGGGGACGACCGCCGCGATCATCGTGGTCACCCGTGCCGACGGCGCCGAGCTGACCGAAGACGACCGCGACGCCACCGCAGCGGCGGTGACCCGCGCGTCGGGACGCGCGCCCGGCCCGGGCGAGCTGCTCGCCGCGCCGGATCGGAAGGCGGCGATCGGACAGGTGCCCGTGAGCGCCGACCTCAACGGATTCGCGCTGACCGACCGCGTCGGGGAGATCCGTGCGGCGGCGCGGGACGGCTTGCCCGCCGGGTTGATCCTGCAGGTGACGGGTGGTCCGGCGTTCGGAGCCGACATCGCGGACTCGTTCTCCGGAGCCAACGTCACCCTGCTGGCGGTGACCGCGGTGGTCGTCGCGGTGTTGCTGATCGCGACGTATCGCTCCCCGGTGCTGTGGCTGGTGCCGCTGACGGTGGTCGGCGTGGCCGACCGGGTGGCCACCAGTGCCGGAACCGCCCTGGCCCGTTTGACGCCGCTGACCTTCGACGGCTCGACGTCCGGCGTCACCAGCGTGCTGGTGTTCGGTGCGGGCACCAACTACGCGCTGTTGCTGGTGTCGCGCTATCGCGACGAACTGCACCGGGAGTCCGACCATCGCGCGGCGTTGCGGCAGGCGGTGCGGCGCGCCGGGCCCGCGATCCTGGCGAGCAACGTGACGGTGGTCGCCGCACTGCTCGTGCTGCTGCTGGCTTCGGTGCCCAGTACCCGCAGTCTGGGTGTGATGGCCGCGCTCGGGTTGCTGGTGGCCGTGGTGTTCGTCCTGCTCGCGCTGCCTGCCGCGCTCGCGCTGTGCGGGCGCAACGTGTTCTGGCCCTTCGTGCCGCGGGCCGACGACCGGGACACGGCCGACGAGGGAATCTGGCACGCCATCGCCGCGCGCGTGGTGCGCAGGCCCGCGCTGGTCGCCGGGAGTGCGATCGCGGTGCTCGCGGTCTGCGCGACCGGGTTGCTGACGGCGCAGGTGGGGCTCTCGCAGACCGAACAATTCCGGGTCCGCGCGGAGTCGGTGGAGGGATTCGACGCCCTCGCGCAGCACTTCCCGTCCGGTTCTTCCGATCCCGCGATCGTGCTCGCGCGCAGCGAGGCGTCGCCCGCGGTGGAGGAGGCGTTCCGCCGCACCGAGGGCGTGGTGCTGACGTGGCAGTCGGGTACTTCCCCGACCGGGCTGACGCGGTGGTCCGTGGTGATCGACGCGCCACCGTCGTCCGCACGTGCCTTCGACACGATCGAGGCGCTACGCGCGTCGCTCGCGCGGGCTCCCGGAGCCGACGCGCTGGTCGGCGGCACCGATGCGCAAGCGCTGGACGTGCAGGACGCCGCGAGCCGGGACCGTGAGGTGATCATCCCGCTCATCCTCGTCGTCGTGCTCGTGGTGCTGCTGGTGCTGCTGCGCGCGGTGCCCGCGGCGGTGCTGCTGGTCGCGGTCACGGTGTTGAGCGCGCTGGCCGCGCTCGGCCTGGGCAGCTGGATGAGCGAGCACGTGTTCGGATTCCCGGCGCTGGACATCAGTGTGCCGCTGTTCGCGTTCCTGTTCCTGGTCGCGCTCGGCGTCGACTACACGATCTTCCTCGTCACCCGGGCACGGGAGGAGACACCGCGACACGGCACCACACGCGGCATGGTGCGGGCGGTGGCGGTGACCGGCGCGGTGATCACCAGCGCGGGCATCGTGCTGGCCGCGGTGTTCTGTGTGCTCGGCGTGCTGCCGCTGATCACCCTCACCCAGGTCGGCATCGTGGTCGGCCTCGGTATCCTGCTCGACACGTTCGTCGTGCGCACGGTGGTGATTCCGGCGCTGTTCAGCCTGATCGGGCGCAAGATTTGGTGGCCGAGCGAACTGCGCCTCGTCGAGGAGGAGCGGCCGGTCGGCGGACAGGAGAGCGGATGACCGCGTCGGGCGGCCATCCGCTCTGTTCAGGCGAGAGAGAGTGCGAGGTCAGCGCCGGAAGGCGTCCTTGACCTTTTCCCCGGCGTCCTTCAGATCCGACTTGGTCTTGTCGGTGCGGCCTTCGTCCCGCTTCCCACGGTCGCCCGTCGCCTCGCCGAGCTTCTCCTTGGCCTGGCCTGCGACTTTCTCGGCCTTGTTCTTCGCTTTGTCGACTGTGCCCATGTCACAACCTCCTTTGTGAAGAGACCGGCCGGCCATCTTCAGCCGGTCTTCTTCGCCATAGCCCTATCCAGCGCGGCCAAACATCGGTTCCCTGCCGCACAGCAGAAGACCCGGCGCGAACCGGGTCTTCTCGGGAGGTGTCCGACCAGGTCGGCGCCCTGCTCCTGTCCGGAGCCGGAGAGACGGATTACGAGGCCGGAACCGTGGGCGGGGTGAAAAGTCCCTGGGCGACTCCGGCGCCCGCGCCGAGGGCCGCGCCCAGAGCGATGGCCGGGGACGCGACGAACCCGTAGCCGATCGCGGCGCCGAAGGCCATGACGGCCACCGTCCCGGTCGGGAACATCGGGATGCCTGCGATGGCGCCGCAGATGGCGCCGATGACGGCTCCGATGGAGGCGACCGGCGCGGCCACCATGCTGCCCACCGAGGCGCCGACGGCGGTGGAACCGAGGATGTCGGCGGCGATGCGGTCGGAGCGCGACGGCTCGAACCCGGCCGAATCCAAGGTCTGGGCGATGCTCGCTTCCGGCCCCGCGATCGCGTCGTTGAAGATCTTGCCCTGCTCAGGAGTCAGGAAGTCCGGCCGGCCGATCACCACCGATCCCACGCGCAGCGTCCCGGGAGGCGCCTCGATCGGCGCGACCGCGGGAGCCGGTGCGGCCGGGTTGGGCAGGTGCAGCCGGTGCGGGAGGATGGGCGCGAGCACGTTCGGGTCCGGCATCGGACGAGTGGTGCTCAGGTCATTGCGGCCCGCGGACACCGGGGGCATGGGAGGCGCGGCCTCCGGCGGAACCGCTGCGGGATCCACGGGATCGGCCGCCGGGGCGAGGACGCCGACGGCGGGCACCGGGGCGAACGGAATCCGGATGGAGATCTCCGGCACCAGCGGCTCGGCGGTGGCGGTCGCGGCCCCCATCACCGACAGCGGGATGGCGCTCGCCACGACCAGGGTGGCGGCGCGGCGAAAGAACGGGTGTGCCGGAGTTTCGGGTGTCTCTACGTCCATGAACTCATCCACCTCATTCTGAAGAAGACATATACCTACCTTTCTGATTCGGTTCCGAACGTCTTACGGATGCGCGAAGATTTGATCTCGTTTCGGTTTCCACAGCCCATACGCGCGGGCGGTGGAATCGTCAGAGGGCGATGCGAAAGCGGGGCCGCCGTGGTGTACCCGCTTTGTTATTTGTTTTGTCGACGTAAATCTCGAAAAAGACGCGTGAAACGGGTTTCAGCCCCGCTGTCGGCGCTCGGCGCCCCATGGTGTCAGAGCTGAATGCCCCGGGTCGATCGCCCGGGGCACCGAACCTCAAGAATTCACGGCGTCGAATCCCGCGCGCAGGTCGGCGAGGATGTCATCGATACCCTCGATGCCGACCGCGAGCCGGACCAGGCCGGGCGTCACGCCCGCGGCCAGCTGCTCTTCCGGCGTCAGCTGCGAGTGGGTGGTGGAAGCCGGGTGGATCACCAGCGAGCGCACGTCGCCGATATTGGCGACGTGGCTGTGCAGTCGCAGCGCCTCGACGAACCGCTTGCCCGCGTCGACGCCGCCGGCCAGCTCGAAGCCGATCACCGCGCCCGCGCCCTTGGGCGCGAGGCTGCGGCCCCGCTCGTACCACGGCGACGACGGCAGGCCCGCGTAGGACACCGAGGTGACTTCGGAACGGGTGTCGAGGAATTCGGCCACCGCCTGCGCGTTCTGCACATGCCGCTCGATCCGCAGGCTCAGCGTCTCCAGGCCCTGGCTGATCAGGAACGCGTTGAACGGCGAGACCGCCGAGCCGAGGTCGCGCAGCAGTTGCACGCGCGCCTTGAGCGCGTAGGCGGGCGCGCCGAGATCGGCGTACACCACACCGTGGTAGCTCGGGTCGGGTTCGGTGAAGCCGGGGAACCGGCCACCGGTCCAGTCGAACTTGCCGCCGTCGACGATCACGCCCGCGATGGCCGCGCCGTGTCCGCCGAGGTACTTGGTGGCCGAGTGTACGACGATGTCGGCGCCGTGAGCCAGCGGCTGGATCAGGTACGGCGTGGCGACGGTGTTGTCCACGATCAGCGGCACGCCGCTGTCGTGGGCGACCTGCGCGATACCGGGGATGTCGAGGATGTGGTTCTGCGGGTTGGAGATCGTCTCGCCGTAGAGCGCCTTGGTGTTCGGACGGATGGCGGCCCGCCACTGCTCGAGGTCGTCGGGGTCATCCACGAAGGAGACCTCGATGCCGAGTTTGGGCAGCGAGTAGTGGAAGAGGTTGTAGGTGCCACCGTAGAGCCGGGGGCTGGAGACGATGTGGTCGCCCGCTCCGGCGATGTTGAGGATCGCGAAGGTCTCCGCGGCCTGCCCGGAGGCCAGCAGCAGGGCGGCGACGCCGCCTTCGAGTGCCGCGACGCGCTGCTCCACCGCGTCCTGGGTGGGGTTCATGATCCGGGTGTAGATGTTGCCCGGCTCCGCCAGACCGAACAGCGCGGCCGCGTGCGCGGTGTCGCGGAAGGTGTAGGAGGTGGTCTGGTAGATCGGGAGCGCGCGGGCGTTGGTCGTGCCGTCCGGAATCTGTCCGACGTGGATCTGCTTGGTCTCGAAGCTCCAGTTCTGGGACAGGTCGGGTTCGGTCATCGGGAGGTCCTCCTGTTGTTCGGGAATCGATCGGGTCGGTACGGCGGCTAATCGGTGATCAGGGTGGTGTCGACCGCGGTGCGTCCGGTGGTGAGATCGAGCACCGGGCAGTGCGCGTCGACGGTCTGCTGGAGTTCGGCATAACGCTGCTCGGTGTCGGGGCCGCTGATGCGCACGGTCACCCGCACCGCTTGGAACCCGGCGCGGACGGCCTCGTCCAAGCCGAAGAACCCGCGCACGTCGAGATCGCCTTCGGCGCTGACGGCGAGTTCATCGATCGTGATGCCGAGGCGCTGGGCCCAGAACCGGTAGGTCACCACTTGACACGCGATGAGAGACGCCAGGTACACCTCGACCGGGTTGGGCGCGGTGTCCGCGCCGCCGAGCGCGGGCGGCTCGTCCACGCGAACGGTGTGCTTGCCGAGAGTGATCGCGCTGCCCACCGTACCCTCCGGGACCCCGGAGGCACGGAACACCACCAGAGCGTTCGCCGGGTCATCCGCGACGGCCCTGGCCGTCGCGTCGGCGATGTCGTTGAGCGGGGTGCTCACATCAGTTGTCATGTCCACTGACGCTAGGAACCGCGGCGGGCGACGGCGATAGTTACATTCGGACTGAGTGCAACGATGGCGCGCGGCTCTCGTGCACCGCCGTCACTCCGCGGGCTCGGCCTCGGTCTTCGGTTCCGGCGGCGTCACGGTGGCCGCGTCGATCTGCTCGCCGACGTAGCGCAGGACGACCGCGGCCATCGCGACGACGGGAACGGCCAGGAACGCGCCGACGATCCCGTACAGCGAGCCGCCCGCGGTGACCGCCAGCAGCACGATGACCGCGTGCAACTGCATAGTGCGGCTCTGCAAAACCGGTTGCAGCACATTGCCCTCCAGCTGTTGCACGGCGATGACGATGCCGAGCACGATCAGCGCGGTCACGAAGCCGTTGCCCACCAACGCCACCAGCACCGCGAGCGCACCCGCGACGAACGCGCCGACCATGGGGACGAATCCGCCGAGGAAGGTGACCACCGCGAGGACCAGCGCCAGCGGCACCCCGAGGATGACCAGGCCCGCGCCGATGAGCACCGCATCGATCAGGCTGACCAGCGCCTGGGTGCGGATGAATCCGCCGAGCACGGCCCAGACCCGACTGAGCACCTCCTCCAGGTGCTTGCCGCTGCGGCTTCCGGAAACGCTGTGCACCCAGGGCAGGAAGCGCGGTCCGTCCTTGACGAAGAAGAAGGTCAGCACGAGCACCAGGAACAGGGTGATCAGCACCGACGTCGCGGTGGACACACCACTGAACACGCCGCTGGCGATCTGCTCAGAACTCGACTGCAGCCGGGAGACGATCGCGTCCACAGCCGAATCCAGTTGTTCGTCACGGATTCTCAGCGGCGGACCTTGTAACCAGTCGCGCACCTGCTCGACGCCCGCGCTCGACTTGTCGGCCAGCTCCGGCGCCTGGTCCACGACCGACGGCACGATCAGCGCGATGACGCCGGCCAGCACACCGATCAAACCGATCACCCCGATCGAGGCGGCCGCGGCGGGCGGCAAACCGTGTGCGGTGAGCCAGCGGACCGGCGGCCACAGCACTGTGGCGACCACGATCGCCAGCGCCACCGGCAAGATCACCACCCACAGCCGGGCCACCAGGAATCCCAGCACCCACGCGCCCGCCGCGATGGCGACGATGCACAGCGCCCACTTGGCCAGCCACAGCAGGCCCACCCCGATGACGTCACCGCGATCCCGCAAGGTGGGCTTGTCTGGTCCGTGGCTTTTGCTACGTTCGCTCACCGGCCCAGTCTGGCACGAGGTCACCGGATCGAGCAGGGCTCGAGCCCGCCCTCCATACCGGTTGCGGCCCCGTGGGGCACGCGTGCGGCGCGGAAGCGCGACGCGGTTTGACCCGGCAGCCCCTGGTCATCACCTGAACAGGTCACGGGAAGGGTGGTTGTCGTGCGGTGTGTGGTGTTCGGTGCGACAGGCTACATCGGCGGACGGCTGGTGCCGGAGCTGCTGCGCGCCGGTCATACGGTTCGGGTGCTGGCGCGCACACCGGGCAAGCTCGCCGATGCTCCCTGGCGCGATCGCATCGAGGTGCTGGCCGGTGACGTGACGTCCGCCGCCGATGTGCGCGCCGCGCTTTCCGGACAGGACGTGCTGTACTACCTGGTCCATTCGCTGACGCGCGCCGACTTCGACACGGTGGACCGGGAGGCCGCCACGCTGGTCGCGGCCGAGGCGGCGCACGCGGGGCTGACCAGGATCGTCTACCTGGGCGGCATCGTCCCGGACGAGCAGCGGCTGTCGCGCCACTTGGCCTCCCGATCCGAGGTCGGCGAGATCCTGCTGGCGGGCTCGGTGCCCGCCTTGGTGCTGCGCGCCGCGGTGATCATCGGTTCCGGCTCGGCCAGTTTCGAGATGCTGCGCTACCTGACCGAGCGTTTGCCGATGATGGTCACACCGCGTTGGGTACGCAACAGGATTCAGCCGATCGCGGTGCGTGACGTGCTCTATTACCTGACCCAGGCGGCGACGCTGCCCGAAGGCGCCGGCGGCGCGTTCGACATCGGCGGTCCCGACGTGCTGACCTATGCGCGGATGATGCGCGACTACGCCGAAGTGGCGCAGCTGCCACGACGGCTGATCGTGCCGGTGCCGGTACTGACGCCGTGGTTGTCGGCGCAGTGGGTGAATCTGGTGACCCCGGTGCCACGCGCCATCGCCGTGCCGCTGATGGAGTCGCTGATCAACGACGTGGTCTGCCGCGACCACGCGATCGCCGAACTCATCGCGGACCCGCCGGGCGGACCGACCGGTTACCGGCGGGCGGTGACCTTGGCGTTGGAGAAGATTCGCGACCTGGATGTGCCGACCAGGTGGTCGGATGCCCATCCGCCGGGCGAGCCCTCGGATCCGCTGCCCACCGACCCCGAATGGTCGGGTGGCTCGCTGTACCGGGATGTGCGCGAACGGCACACCGACGCCGACCCGGCGACGCTGTGGCGGGTGATCGAGGCGATCGGGGGCGAACACGGCTGGTATTCCTTCCCGCTGGCCTGGTCGCTGCGCGGCTGGATGGACCGGCTCGCGGGCGGCGTCGGTCTCGGGCGCGGCCGTCGCGATCCACACCGGCTGCACGAGGGCGAGGCGCTGGATTGGTGGCGGGTGGAGCGGCTCGAGCGACCTCGGTTGCTGCGGCTGCGCGCCGAGATGCGGGTGCCGGGCCGGGCCTGGCTGGAGCTCTCGGTCGAGCCGGACGGTCCGGGCGCCACCTACCGCCAGCGTGCCCTGTTCGAACCGCGCGGGCTGGCCGGGCATCTGTACTGGAAGTCCATCGCGCCGTTCCACGCGGTCATCTTCGGTGGGATGGCGCGCAATATCACCGGCGCCGCGGAATCGTCGCGCACGGGATGACCGCGAGTTCGTCGGAGGGCGAGGCGGTCTCGATGCGGCGCGAAGGTCCGCATTCTCCCCAGCGTGCACCTACCCTGATTCCGGTGGCGATTTCGGAGTGATGACGGCTGGGAGTCTCGGTGGGCGCGGCATTGGTCAAAGGTCAGAACGGGGCATTGGACGTGGCCCGCGTGCTGGTGTCGGTGCGGACCGAGGCCGCGGTCGACGTATCGGCGCTGCTGGTGACCGAAGCGGGGCGCGTGCGATCGGACGCGGACTTCGTGTTCTTCAATCAACCGAGCGCGCCGGGCGTGTCGCTGGGGCGCGGAACGCCTGCCGCGCTGTCGGTTTCGCTCGGCGAACTGCCCCCGGACGTCGCGCAGCTGCGTGCGGTGCTCACCCTCGACGATCCGGCGGAGTCCTTCGGCGGGTTCCCGCCGCCGATCGCCACGGTCGCCGACGCGGCGGGGACCGTGCTGTACGAGTACCGCATCGAGGGTTTGGGCAGTGAATCCGTGGTGATCGCGCTGGAGCTGTACCGCCGCCAGGACTCGTGGAAGGTGCGCGCGGTCGGACAAGGTTATGCGGGCGGGTTCGCCGCGCTCGTCACCGATCACGGCGTGAGCGTGGACGACGAACCAGCCCAAGGAGGCACCGCATCCTCGAGCTCTACCGCGCCCGCGACCACCTGGACCACGCCGCCGACCGACGTCTTCACCGTTCCCGGCGAGGCCCGGCTTTCCTTCGACAAGCGCGCGACGCTGGACCTGCGTAAACGTGAAGTCGCGAAAGTTCTCATCGACAAGAACGCTTTCGGAATCCGCGCCCGCGTCGTGCTCGTCATCGACAAAACCGGCAGCATGACTCGGCAGTACCGCGACCAGGTCGTACATCGTGTCGTGCAGCGGATGATTCCGGTGGCCACCCAGCTCGACGACGACGGCACGCTGGAGGCGTATCTCTACGCGGTCTCCTTCGCCAAGTTGCCCGATATCGCCGTCGAGCACGGTGACGAGTGGGCGCGGACCTACCTGCATCTCACCGGAACCCACGGGGGCATCGACTACGACCGGCTCGGCGGCCGCAACGACGAACTGCCGATCATGCGCGACATCATCGACTCGCTGCGCCGAGGCGATCGCCCCACACTCGTGTTGTTCTTCACCGACGGGGGCTTCGCCAAGAAGCGCGAGATCGCGGCGCTCATGCGCGAAGCTTCGCTGCTGCCCGCCTTCTGGCAGTTCGTCGGCCTCGGCCGCGCCAACTACGGCCTGCTGCGCACCCTGGACGAGCTGTCGGACCGGGCGGTCGACAACGCGGGGTTCTTCGCCCTCGACGACATCGATCAGGTCGACGACACGCAGCTCTACGCGCGATTGCTCGGCGAGTTCCCGGACTGGCTGCGCGCGGCGCGAACCGCGGGCATCCTGCGCTGACCCACGCGGTGACCGCGCAGCGGCATCAACGCGTCGAACAGCGCAAAGCTGCCCTGCCCACTCGACATTACCCGCCTGATATAGCGAGAAGCTATGGCGGTGTGGAGTTTCGGTGCGCCTCGGATCAGCCGATGACGGCGTTCATGATGGTGCCCGCGCTGGTGGCGATCACCCCGCCGATCATGGCTCCCGCCACCATCTTCGGTGATTCGAGCCCGCCGCCGGTCCACTTCTCCCAGGCGAAGCGGCCACCGGCGTAGATGATGCCGCAGATGCCCGACAGGAGCACGAACCACGTCAGGTAACGGACCAGTTGGAGGAACTTGTCGGAGATCGGCGGTGCTTCTGGAGTGGGATTGCCGATCTGCGCCAAGGTGTCGTAAGCGGCGGCCAGGATCATCGTCGTTCGCTCATTCTGGATTCGGGACAGGGGCAGGTGATTCGCTGAGAAGATCGTATCCGTTCGCTCGCCGCGATGCAGTCGGGTCCGTGCAGCGCAGGAAAGTTCGCGTTTCCCGGTAGCCTGGCCGGGTCTGCCTGTCTCGCGGCTGGTCGGGAACGTTGCGCGCAGTGCGCACACCGCAGCGCGGTCTGTGCCCGTATCCTGGTTCGTGGCCGAATTCATCGGTAGTCGAACGGCTTTCGCATAGCGACTGGTCGGCGGCAGGGTTGTATTCGAGCGTAGAGGGAGTAGACGGTGAGCATCATTCTGGCGTCGGTCGGCGATTCGTTCACGACGTTGGCGCAGATCGGCAATCCGACCCCGGAGGCGCCGCCCTTGGCGGACAAGCTCTTACAGTTCGTCCGGTATCTCACCTGGTTCGCGCTGGCGTCCGGCATCGTCAGCATCATCTACGCGGGCGGCAGATTCGCCTGGGAGAAGTGGAGCGGCGGCGGCTTGCAGTCGCCGAAGATGATCGCGGGTGCGATGCTCGGCGGAGTGGTCGCCACCAGCGCGGGCACCATCATGAACACCGTTCTGGAGTTCTGACCGCGGGCGCGACGCGGCGATCCCGCCCGGCACATCCTCGTCGGTGACGACGAGCGTGCCGAGAACGGGTCGCCGCGAGGCGCCGGTCGCGACCGCCGAGGGTGCCGCCGGATGTTTCGCGTCCGTCATACGGTTCCCCCTTTTCCTGCGATCACCGCGTTGACCTGCTATTTCCGTTGCTCGGGGCGGCTATACTCCGGTGCGGATCTCGCGGTGCCCGACACGATCGGAGACGGAGCAGGATCATGGACGACAGGACCGGCGGCGAGTCCGGGGTCTCGCGGCGCACGGCGCTCGGTATCGCGGCGGCATCGGTGGTCGCGGCCGGGTTGGCGGCGTGTGGGGGTGACGACGAAGACCGCGCCCCGGGCTTCGTCCCTGAGGACGCCGCCACGATCGCCAAGGACGCCTACGTCTTCGGGTATCCGCTCGTCCTGATGGACGTCACGCGCGAGGCGGCGGAGGGGGCCACGCCCGCCAACCGGTTCCAGCACGCGACGGCGTTGCCCAGCCCGGCACAACGCGACGTCGTGCGACTGGACCGGGATTCGCTGCGTTCGACCGCTTGGCTGGATGTGACGGCCGAGCCGATGGTGCTGAGCGTTCCCGCGATGGACAGTGGCCGGTTCTGGCTCGTGCAAGTGCTGGATGCCTGGACGAACAACGTGCACAATCCGAGCCAGGCGCGGCCGCAGGCGAGATCGGCCACTGCACCGTATTCCTATGTGGTGACCGGTCCGGGATGGTCGGGCACGTTGCCGGGCGGTCTTACGCCGTTGCCGATGCCGACGCCGACGGTGTGGCTGATCGTCCGGATCCAGGTCGACGGGGAGAACGATCTGCCGGTTGTCCGCTCGTTGCAGCAGGAATTGCGGCTGGTTCCGTTGAGTGCGTGGATCGCGGGCGGCGAGCCGCCGGCTCCCGCCGCTCCGCCGCGGCAGGCGAGTGTACAGCCGCCGCCCGAATGGGTCGCGGAGATGGACGCGGGAGTGTTCTTCGATCGGATGTGCGCGCTGTTGTCGATCAACCCGCCCGCTCCCGAGGACGCCCCCGCCATGCGGCGCTTCGCGGAGATCGGTATCCGGCCCGGCGGCGCGGTCGAGGGTCTGTCGGAAGGCGATCTCTCGGCCGCGATCGACACCGCCAAACAGCAGATTCCGGTGTATCTGGGCGCCCGCACGGTCAACGAGAACGGTTGGCTCATCGATCCCCTCGTCGGGCGCTTCGGCACCGACTACATGCTGCGCGCCGCCATCGCGCAGATCGCGCTCGGCGCCAGTCTGGCCGAGAACGCCTTCTATCCGACGCTGTTCGCGTCGACCGACGCGGGCGGCGGCGCGGGCCGATTCCGGCTGCATTTCGCGCCCGGCCAACTGCCGCCCGTCGACGACTTCTGGTCGTTGACCGCCTATGGCGCCGACAGCTACCTGGTGCCCAATCCGGCCGGGATCTACGCGGTGGGCCACCCGGCGCCGGTGGTACTCAATCCCGACGGGTCCTCCGATATCGCGTTGCAGTACAGCGACCCGGGGCCGGGTGTGCCCGCCGGGAACTGGTTACCCATCCCGGAATCCGGTCAGTTCTCGCTGACCCTGCGCATGTACGCGCCCAAGGCGGAGGCGATCCAGGGACGGTGGCGTCCACCGCCGCTGCTGCCGGTGTTCTGATCCGGGTCCATGCCCTGATCCGGTCGGTGAACCACGCGCGGCTGCTCACGGCCCGCCGAAAGCCGTGGGCAACCGGCATCGAGTGGAAGGTGCGTCCTTCGGCCCTGCTCGGCGGGTGAACCGTCCTACCACCGCGGCATCGTTTAGGCGCTGACCAGCAATTTCCCTGTGTTCGCCGGTTATAATCCGGGACGGTTGCGGCGCGGCACCGGTCGAGCGGAGGCGGAACAGGATCATGGGCGAGTGGACCTACCGCGATTCCGCGCTATCGCGCCGCGCCGCGCTCGGCCTGGCGGCGACGTCGGTGGCCGCGCTGGGTGCGGCGGCGTGCGCCGGATCGAACGGGGAGGGCTCGACCCAACGCTCCATGACCAGCGAGGGCGGCATGATCGCCAAGGACGCCTACGTATTCGGCTTTCCGCTGGTGCTGATGGACTCGACCCGGTCGATCGCCGAGGCGACCACACCCGCCAACCGGTTCGACCACGCCACGGCGTTGTACACCGCGGCGCAACGGAGGGTGGTGCGGCCGGACCCCGACACACTGCACTCGACCGCTTGGCTGGATGTGACGGCCGAGCCGATGGTGCTGAGCGTTCCCGCGATGGGTGGTAGCCGGTTCTGGCTGGCGCAAGTGCTGGATGCCTGGACGAACAACGTGCACGCCCCGAGCAGCATCCGGCCGCGGACCGAGCCCACGGCCGCGTCGCACACCTACGTGGTGACCGGTCCGGGATGGTCGGGCGCGCTGCCGGAGGGTCTCACGCCGTTGCCGATGCCGACGCCGACGGTGTGGCTGATCGTCCGGATCCAGGTCGACGGGGAGAACGATCTGCCGGTTGTTCGCTCGTTGCAGCAGAGGGTGAAACTGGTTCCGTTGAGTGCGTGGATCGCGGGCGCCGAGCCGCCCGCGCGCGCCGCTCCGCCGGGCGGGGACACGGACGCGCAACGCGCGGTCGACCAGGTCCTGGAGATGGACGCGCCGGAGTTCTTCGATCGGATGTGCGCGCTCTTGTCGATCAACCCGTCGGCGCCAGAGGATGCGCCCGCCATGCGGCGCTTCGCGGAGATCGGCATCCGGCCCGGCGGTGCGGTCGAAGGCGTGTCCGAGGCCGAACTGACCGCCGCGGCCGAGACCGTCGAGCAGCAACTCCCGGTGACCATCGGAGCGAATACGAGCAACGACAACGGCTGGGTCTCCGATCTCGGGGCGGGCCGGTTCGGCACCGACTATCTGTTGCGTGCCGTCACGGCGTTCGGCGCTCTCGGCATCCCCTTGCCGGAGGACGCGCACTACTTCTTCACGGCGGTCCCCGCGGGCGCGGGCCCTTTCCGGCTGCACTTCGTGTCGGGCGAGTTGCCGCCGGTCGACGCCTTCTGGTCGCTGGCCGTCTACGACGCCGAGGACTATCTGGTGGCCAACCCGGCCGAGATCTACTCGGTGGGCCATCATGTACCCGTCGTGCTCAACCCGGATGGTTCCCTGGACCTCACGCTCCAGCACGACGACCCCGGCCCGGGCGTCCCCCAGGGCAACTGGCTGCCCGTCCCGGAATCGGAGCCGTTTTCGGTGACCCTGGCCTTGTTCGCGCCGAAAGCGGCGGTCTTGCAGAGGCGTTGGCAGCCACCGCCGCTGATTGCGCTGCGGTGAGCCGGTCCTCGCGACCAGGTCGAGCGCGGGAGTTCGCGAATCGGTGGCGCGGCCGTCGCCGCAAAAAGTAAACGGGTTTTACTAAACACTGTTCACGGAGCTTGGTTCTGTGGTTGCATCTGCTTGGACCGAGTTCCCACATCGTCGTCCAGGTCTGCGCCAGGCCCGGACCGTAGGAGTTAGCCGTGACCGTGACCACGCCGTCGATCCCGACGGGATTCGACTTCACCGACCCCGACCTGCTCGCCAGCCGCCTGCCCATCGCGGAGTTCGCCGAACTGCGCCGCACCGCCCCGGTGTGGTGGTGCGCTCAGCACAACCGGGCCAGCGGCTTCGACGACGGCGGGTACTGGGTCGTCTCCAAGCTCGCGCACATCAAGGAGATCTCCAAGAATCCCGAGGTGTTCTCCTCGCATCAGAACACCGCGATCATCCGGTTCAACGAGGAGACCACGCGCGAGCAGATCGACATGCTCGGCGACATGCTGTTGCTCAACCTCGACCCGCCCAAGCACACCAAGACCCGCCGCATCATCTCCAAGGGGTTCACGCCGCGGGCGGTGGAGAGCCTGCGCGCCGCGCTCTCCGAACGCGCCGCTCGGATCGTGCATGAGGCCAAGAAGGCCGGTAGCGGCGATTTCGTCGAGCAGGTCGCCTGTGAACTGCCGTTGCAAGCCATCGCCGAATTGCTGGGCATCCCGCAGGAGGACCGGAAGAAGATCTTCGACTGGTCCAACCAGATGATCTCCTACGACGACCCGGAATTCGAGGGCGATCACCAAGCCGCCACCGCGGAGGTGATGGGTTACGCCTGGAACATGGCCGAGCAGCGGCGTGCCTGCCCGGCCGAGGACATCGTCACCCAACTGGTCAACGCCGACATCGACGGCGAACACCTGGGCTCGGACGAGTTCGCGTTCTTCGTCATCCTGCTGTCGGTGGCGGGCAACGAGACCACGCGTAATTCGATCACCCACGGCATGAAGGCGTTCGTGGACAACCCCGAGCAATGGGAGATCTACAAGCAGCAGCGTCCGCGCACCGCGCCCGACGAGATCGTCCGGTGGGCCACCCCCGTCACCGCCTTCCAGCGCACGGCGACCCAGGACACAGTGCTCGGCGGCCAAGAGATCAAGAAGGGCCAGCGGCTGGGATTGTTCTACAGCTCGGCCAATTTCGACGAGGAGGCGTTCGAGAATCCGTTCACCTTCGACGTGCTGCGCGATCCGAATCCGCACGTGGGATTCGGCGGTACCGGCACGCACTACTGCGTGGGCGCGAACCTGGCCCGGCTGCAGATCGATCTGATGTTCAACGCCATCGCCGATGCGATGCCCGGCCTGCGGCAGGTGTCCGATCCGGTGCGGTTGCGATCGGGCTGGTTGAACGGGATCAAGCGCTGGGACGTCGAATACGCTTGAATCGTTCGGTGCAACAGTCCAGACCACGGGGCCGTGCGCCGGTGGTGACCGACACCGACATCCGGCGGGTCGCCAGCAGATTGCTGGTCGAGCGCGGGCCCGACGCGGTCACCCTGCGCGCCATCGCGCGTGAGCTCGGTGTCACCGCGCCCGCCCTGTACCGGTATTACAAGTCGCTGGAAGACCTGCTGGAGCGCCTGCGCCTGGACTTCTGCGCCGACCTGGCCGAAGACCTGACCGCGGAGATCGCCACACTGCCCGACGACGGCGCCGTGCAGTTCTTCGCCATCTGCCGTGGCTTCCGGCGCTGGGCGCTGACGCACACCAGGGAGTTCACCCTGGTGTTCGCTTCGCCCGGCACCGGGCAGGCTCGCGCGCTGCGCCGCTTCGACGAGCCGTTCGGCCGGATCTTCCTGGCCGCGGCGGGCAGGCTGCTGGCCAACTACGACATCGTCACCCCACCCACCGACGTCATCCCGCCGGAGTTGCGCGAGGATCTGGCGCACTTCCAGACCGAACTGCTGGCCGCGCTGTCGGAGTCGGGCCAGAAGTTTCCCGCCGAGAAACTGGATCTCGGGGTGACGTATCTGATGATCCAGATCTGGGCGCGGCTCTACGGCCATGTCACGCTCGAGGTGTTCGGGAACTACCCGATCCCGCTGGAGAATCCGGAGATCCTGTTCGACGCGATGCTGGCCGATCTCGGCCGCACGGCGGGCCTGCTCGCCGAGTGAGACCCGGTGGCTCGTGCGCTATATGCGGGCGCCCTTGGCGCGATTGCACGCGCGGCACAGGATCTGGAGGTTGGCGGCGCTGGTCGCGCCGCCGCGGCTGAGCGGGATGATGTGGTCGAATTCCAGGTAGTGCCCGTCGCCGCATTCGACGCACCGTCCGCCGTCGCGCTGCCACACCTGCGCCTTCACCTCTTGCGGAATGCTTCGGGTGTCGCGCTGGCCCGGGGTGAGGACGAGACGTTTGGCCACGCGCAGGGCGCCTTCCAGGGCGGCCGTGACGTAGTCCGGATCGTCGACGGCGAAGGTCGCGCCGCCGCGCGCGGAGGTGGCCGCGATCACCACCGTCCCCTGTTCCGCGTGCACGGAGACGACGCGGGACCAGGGCATCTCGATGCCGGTGTCGGCGCCGACGAAACGCAGCTTCTTGTTGCTGCCGATCAGCCTGCCCTCGGTGAGCTTCGGGCCGCGAGCGAGTTGACGCACGTGTGTGGCGGGCAGGTCCAGATGCACCGTCTCCTCGGGGTCCAGGTGCAGGCCCGGCGTGCGGACGAGCGGCAGATCGCCCGTGCGCAGCCGGTAGAGGGTGTTCCCGCGATGCATCCGTCGGCGCAGATCCTCGATCAGCGGCCCACCCAGCGCGAGTTCGGTGACCGCCTGCTCGAACAGTTCCAGTTCCGCGTGCCTGACCTCACCGTCGGCGAAGGCGAAGGTGACAAGCCGCTCGACGTAGCTGAGCGCCACGTCACGCAAGGCCGTCCGACCCGCTTCGGCGTCGATGCGCTGATAGCGCAACGACGCCCACAACGCCGCCCATTCGGGACCACGCGGGCCGTGGCCGGTGAGCACCCGCCACGCCCGGGTGTGCCAATGGGTGAGGTATTCCTCGATCTCCTGTTCACACCTTTGGCACGGTGCGAGCCCGCCGAAGAGCTTCCGGCGCAGCGGGTTACCGCAACGATCGCAATGACGGCCGCTGTGCGGGTGGCGTAGCCGCCTGTCCTCGGTCCATTCGGTCCCGTCCCACCAACGTAGGCGTTGCGGGTTGTCCGGATCCGGGTGCCAGTCGGCGTATTCGGGATTCGGGGGTGGCACGGGAGCGTGCGGTGCGGTTTCGGGGATGTACCGGTTGAGGTCGACCGGTCGGGGGCGCGGCAAGGGCGAGGTGTCCACGCGGTCGAGCACTTCGGTGCGCGGCCAGGCGGGGGAGTCGAAGCTCGGTCGAGCCCCTGCGGATTGCCCGGTCGGCTCGGCGGACCGGCGGTGGTGATCGGTTACCAGTTGCGATGGAACGTCTTCCGCGGTGACGTTCGGTACGTCGGCTCGCTCGATCCCGGCGGGGGATTCCCCGTTCGCAAGGGCGGGGCCGGAGGGCAAAGGCCCTTGCGCGACGTGCCGGGCCGGGGTGAGGTCGTGCCGTGCGGGCTGGTCGGCGGGCTCCGCCGTGGGCGTCGAGCGGGCCGGAAGTCGTTCCTGCGCCGACGTGGTCGCGGTGGACCGGAGTACCCGGAACGGGTTGGTGGGATGAGTGGTGCGGGCGGGCGTCGAGGGATCCTCGATTCGGACGCCGAACTCGGTGACCAACCCCGCCAGCCCGCTGGACCAGCCCTGGCCGATGGCGCGGAAACGCCACTGCTCGTCGCGGCGGTAGAACTCACCGAACATCAGCGCGGTCACCGCGTCCACGTCATCGATCTCGAACGTCACGACCGCACCGTCGACGGAGTGCACGGCGACGGTCAGCCCGTGGATGTCGCCGAAAGTGCCCCCGTCCACGGAACCGGAGACGACGATGCGATCGACGTCGGCTTCGGTGCGCGGCAGCGAGACGCTCAGCCGCGCGGTGCCCGGCGCGGGTTCCTGAACGAGCGTGACCGCCTGGGAGACGTGCCGCGGGGCGTTGTAGAACACGAGGTCCCGGTCCGAGCGGACTGTGCCGGACGCGTCCAGCAGCAAGGCGTGCGCATCCACCGCATGCTCCGACCGCCATGAAACAACCACGGCTAGAAGGGATGTCGGTACCGCTGCGTTCGCGCCCTTGCTGAGTTTCATTGTGCTCGCACTATGCCACGACCCTCCGACACGCCGAACGTGCGAGGGGATGGCCTTCGGCGGGGCGTGCGGCACAGTGGTCCCATGACGAACCCGAAACGCCCGGGTCGTAAGCCGCCGACCCCGAAGTTGCCCGGTGGGCGTGTGCCCGGTCCCACCGACGTCCTGGCCGCCGCGCAGGCGGCCGTCGAAGCCGCGCAGACGGCCGCGGGCCAAGCGCTGGAAGCCGCCCAGCTGACCGCGACGTCGGCGTTCGACGCGGCGGTGCGGCTGCCGCCGGCATCGGCTCAGCTGGCCGCCCAATTGCCAGACCTGGTCGAGAACCTCTCGACCGCGATCGAACGGCTCAACTCCACCATCGATCGGCTCGACCGCACTCTGGCCCTCGCCGACCCGGCCTTCGCGGCCTACGACCGGCTGCTGCCCCGGCTGGAGGCGATGATCTCGCTCGGCGAGGACGTGCTCGGGCGATTGGCGAAGTTGCCCGGCGTCGCCTTGCTGGGCAAGCTGACCGGTCTGAGCGCGCCGGAACAACCCGCCGAGGAGCCGCCCCGGCGCAAGCCCGCCAAGCGGCGCAAATGACCGAGTACGAGCGTTCAGCGGTGTGCGTGGTCGGCGGCCGCGCGCAGCGTGGCGGCCGCCTTGAGCAGGACCTCGTGGTACTCCTCGGCCGGGTCGGAGTCGAGCACGATGGCGCCGCCCGCCCCGATTCGCCAGCGTCCGCCGTAGCGGACGGCGGTGCGGATCACGATGTTCAGGTCCGCTGTGCCACCGAGCCCGAGGAAGCCGATCGTGCCCGAATAGACACCGCGCGCCTCGGTTTCCAGTTCATCGATGATCTCCATGGTGCGCAGCTTCGGCGCGCCGGTCATCGATCCGCCGGGAAAACACGCGCGCAGGCAATCGATCACGCCGACCTCCGGCCGCAGCCTGCCGCGCACCGTGGACACCAGTTGATGGACGGTCGCGTACTGCTCGGTGGCCATCAGTTTCGGCACGTACACGCTGCCGATCTCGCAGACCCGGCCCAGATCGTTGCGCAGCAGATCGACGATCATGAGGTTTTCCGCCCTGGTCTTCGGACTGTCGGCCAACTCGAGGCGCAGGCGCTCGTCCTGCTCAGGGGTCGCGCCGCGCGGCGCGGTCCCCTTGATCGGCTTGCTCTCCACGATGCGCCTGCGGTCGACCTTCAGGAAGCGCTCCGGCGACGAGCACGCGATGTCGAGATCGTCGAAGCGCAGATAGGCGGCATACGGGGCGGGATTGCACCGGCGTAGCGTGCGGTAGAAATCGAGGCCTTCGGCCGCGGCGGCGGGGATCGTGGCGCTGTCGGTCAAGCAGATCTCGTAGGACTCCCCGGCGTGCAGCCGCTCGTGGCAGACCGCGATGTCGGCGAGGTAGCGCTCCCGGCCGCGAGTGAGCAGCGGCGCGACGGCGTCGCCGTCCTGAGGCACCTCGAGCGGCGGCGGATTCGTCCAGGTCGGAAGGGTATCCAGGGTTTCGCGGGTGTCGCGCAGCCAGTCGGCGGCGGATCGGGCGGTTTCCCCGTCGTCGCTCAGCGCCAGCAGGTGCGTCCGCCCGCCGACGTGGTCGACGACCACCATTCGATCGGCGAAGATCCACTGCGCGTCGGGAGTCGGTGCGCGGTGGACCGCGTTCGCACCGCAGTCGGCTTTCACCTCATAGCCGAGATAGCCGACGTAGCCGCCGACGAAATCGAAGGGCAGCTCGGGCGCTTCCAGGCGGCGCTTGCGCAGTTCGGCGGCCAGGAAATCGAGGATGCCGCCCGGTGCGGTGCGCCGATGTCCGTCGGCGGACTCGACGGTCACCTCGCCGTCGCCCACGCGGTAGCGCAGCACCTCGGCCAGCGGGCCGCCGGCGTCACCCAGGAAGGAGAACCGGTCCGCTCCGGGTTCGACATGCTCGCTGTCCAGCCAGAACGCCGTGGGGGAGTTGCCGTACAGCTGCACGAACGCGCTCTCGGTATCGATCGGCCGTTCGATGACGGACCGCTGGAGCCGGAAGGTCCGCGGGAGCGCAGGATCGGGGCGAACCGGATCCGCGGCCCGGGCGGATGATCCGCGGTCGGTGGGACGCTCGAGCTCGACCGCTGCGGCGGGGAACTGTTCGGCCGCGAGCGGCATGTGCGTGGTCCAGGCGGGGGAAAGGGAGGAGCCCGAGGCGACCGGGTCCGGCGCGGTCTCGCGCTCGATCGACCGGCTCGCAGTGGGAGGCGCAGGTCGGCTGCGATGCGTGGCGGTGAGTCTCGCGAAGTTGCGCAGCAAACCGGCGCCGAACTCGCTGGCGATCGACTCCGGGTGGAACTGCACGCCCCACTGCGGCCGGGTGCGGTGCCGTACGCCCATGACGACCCCGTCGCCGGACAGCGCGGTGACCTCCAGATCGCCTGGCAGCGGCCGCAGCGCGGCCAGCGAGTGATAGCGCACGGCGGTGAAGCCTTGCGGAAGCCCGGCGAACAGGTGCCGGCCGTCGTGCTCGATGCGATCGAGATAGCCGTGCCTGGCGGCGGGCGCCCCGGCGACCACGCCGCCCGCCGCGACGACGATGCCCTGATGGCCCAGGCACACCCCGAGCAGCGGCAGGTGGCTCTCGCGGATCACCGCCGCGGAAATTCCCACGTCGCGCGGCACGTCCGGCCGCCCCGGTCCGGGCGAGACGACGACGTTGTCGAACCGGCCGAGATCGAGTTCGGCGACCGTGCGCGCCTCGTCGTTGCGCACGACCGTCGGCTCGACGCCGTTCACCTCGCTGATCAGCTGATACAGGTTATAGGTGAAGGAGTCGTAGTTGTCGATCAACAGCGTGTGCATGGTTCTGGAAACCCTACGCCGCGCCGGTGAGAGCTAACTGTTGTCGTCTGCCTTCAGTTAGGGTCGGCAGGTGGTGCACAATGTGGGGCATGTCTGTTGCGCAACCGGTCGATGTGGATCCCGCGGTCGTCGACTTCGCCGTCGTCGGAAAGTGGATGGATGAGCAGGGTCTGCCCTCGGGGGACTTCGAGGACGTGACCGCGCTGGGCGGCGGAACGCAGAACATCATGCTCCGTTTCACTCGCGGTGGCCGCACCTACGTGCTGCGCCGTGGGCCGAAGCACCTGCGAGCCAAGAGCAACGACGTGATTCGCCGCGAGGCCCGGCTGCTCGGTGCGCTGGGCGACACCGAGGTCCGCGCACCCCGGGTGATAGCGGCCTGCGCCGACGAGTCGGTGCTCGGCGCGGTCTTCTATCTGATGGAGCCGATCCACGGTTTCAACCCGCAGAACGAACTGCCCCAGCTGCATGCGAGTGATCCGGAGATTCGCAGGCGGATGGGCCTTTCCGCGGTCGAGGCCATCGCGCGGCTCGGCGCGCTGGACTATCGGGCGCTCGGCTTGGCCGACTACGGCAAGCCGGAGGGTTTCCTGGAACGCCAGGTGCCGCGCTGGCTCGGTGAGCTCGAGTCCTATTCGGCCAACGAGGGCTACCCCGGTCCGCAGATCCCCGGTGTGGCGGCGGTGGGCGAGTGGCTGGACCGCAACCGTCCCGCCCAGTGGACGCCGGGCATCCTGCACGGCGACTGCCATCTGGCGAACATGATGTTCTCCTTCGACGGTCCGCAGGTGGCGGCGATGGTCGACTGGGAGATGTCCACCATCGGCGACCCGCTGCTCGACCTCGGCTGGCAGATCGCCACCCGCCCGGAACCGGGCACCACCGGCGCGGCGCTGGTGGGCAAGCTCGGCGCGGTCGGCGGGCTGCCGACGGCGGAGGAGATGATCGCGCACTACGGGCAGTTCTCCGAGCGCGACCTGAGCGCGATGCCCTGGTACACCGTGCTGGCCTGTTTCAAGCTCGGCATCGTCCTGGAAGGCACGCACGCGCGCGCGTTCGCCGGGAAGGCCCCTGAGCAGGTGGGCGATTTCCTGCACGCGATCACGCTGGAACTCTTCGAGCGGGCGCGGCGGCTGATGGAATGACTGTCGGGATGTTGCGATAGTTGACCGGATATCGGTTGAGGGTGTTATCCGGCCACGCCTACCTCGAGCGCATGCCGATCGTTCCCGACGTCAAGGACTGGACCTGGGTGCTCGAACAGCCCTGTCCGGAATGCGGTTTCGACGCCGCCGCGACCACTTACGAAGCCGTGCCCGCGCTCACCAAGGAGACAGCCGTCCGCTTCGGTGCGGTACTCGGCCGCCCGGGCGTCCGCACGCGACCGGACGAATCGACCTGGTCCGCGCTGGAATACGGCGCGCACGTGCGCGACGTGTGCCGTCTGTTCGACACTCGCCTCGGTCAGATGCTCGACGGTGACCCCGACGGCGAGGCGCCACGCTTCGCGAATTGGGATCAGGACGCGACCGCGATCGCCGACCGCTACAACGAGCAGGACCCGGCCCGGGTGGCCGCGGAGTTGGACGAGGCGGCCGAGCGGGTGGCGCGCTCCTTCGAGTCGGTGCCGCCCGGGCGGCGCGGGCTACGCGGGGCGCGCAGCGACGGGGCGCTGTTCACGGTGGAGTCCTTCGCGCGGTACTTCGTGCACGATCTGGTGCACCACGTGCACGACGTCCGGGGCTGACTGTCGCGCAACTGTAACGCGTTCGGGTTCGAGGTCACGCTATACCGACGATTTTTTCCGCCAGTACTAGAACGCGTTACATTTTTCTCGTAGTGTGGGTGCAGTCACATACAAGCACGCGCATGCGAGAGGGTCGACAGGAATGAAGACGAAGGGCGCGATCCTGTGGGGGATCGACCAGCAGTGGTCGGTGGAGGAGATCGAGGTCGGCGACCCGGTCGCCGGCGAGGTGCAGATCCGGATGGAAACCGCCGGCATGTGCCACTCCGACCATCACATCGTGACCGGTGCGACCCCGATGCCGTCCTTCCCCGTCATGGGCGGGCACGAGGGTGCGGGCGTGATCACGAAACTGGGCCCGAACTGCCCGGCCGATCTCCAGGTCGGCGACCACGTGATCCTGTCGTTCATCCCCGCGTGCGGTCGCTGCCCGGCGTGCGTGGCAGGACACATGGCGCTGTGCGACCTGGGCGCGGGCCTGCTCATGGGGCAGGCGATCAGCGACGGCACCTACCGCATCCAGGCCCGCGGGGAGAACGTCATCCCGATGTGCCTGCTGGGCACCTTCGCGCCGTACATGACGGTGCACCACACCTCGGTGGTCAAGATCGATCCGAGCATTCCCTTCGAGGTGGCCTGCCTGGTCGGCTGCGGCGTCCCCACCGGCTTCGGCTCCGCCACCCACGTCGCCCAGGTGTCCCCGGGGGAGACCGTGGTGATCGCGGGCATCGGCGGCGTGGGCATGAGCGCGCTGCAGGGCGCGGTGCTGTCGGGCGCCTCGAAGGTGGTGGCCGTCGACCCCAATCCGTGGAAACGCGAGCAGGCGCAGAAGTTCGGCGCCACGCACACCTACGAGAGCATGGCCGCCGCGATCATGCCGCTGATGGAGGCCACCGAGGGACGGATGGCCGAGAAGGTCATCCTGACCATGGGCGAGATGCGCGGCGAGTACATCGAGGAGGGCCTCATCCTCACCTCGAAGGCGGGCACGTTGGTGGTCACCTCGATGGGCCGGATGGACGAGAACGACGTGAAGCTGAACAGCTTCCTGCTGTCGATGTTGCAGAAGACGGTCAAGGGCTGCATCTTCGGTGGCGGCAACGCCCGTCAGGACGCGCCGCGCCTGCTGGCGCTTTACAAGGCGGGACAGCTGAACCTGGACGACATGGTTACCCGCAGCTACTCCCTGGAGGAGATCAACCAGGGCTACCAGGACATGCTGGACGGCAAGAACATCCGCGGCATCATCAAGTACACCGAAGCGGACTGGTAGAGCGCCTCACCGCTGCTCGGCGAGCGCGGTGGCGATCCGTGCGATCAGGTCGTACGGCACCGGTTCGCCGAGCCGGAAACGCAGCGTCCCCTTGCCCGCCCGATACGGCTCGAGCTCGCGTTCCAACGCCGGGTCGCCGTCCGGGATGGGGTAGAGGCTGATGTGGTGCTGCCAACCCGCGAAGTGCACGATGTTGCGACCGTGCAGCTTGAAGGTGGGGATGCCATAGCTGATCGCCTGACTCGCATCCGGCAGGGCGGTCTGGATGGTGCGCCGGATCTCGTCGAGGACTTCGCGCACGTCGGAGGGGAAGGTGGCGAGATATGCCTCGACGGTGGTCGGCTTGTCTGCCACGAGGTCCCTCGCTTCCACGGTCGGTTACGGACCGCTCTTCGCCGGCCCGGGCGCCGTGAGTGTAGGCAGCCGACCGCGCCGCACCGGGAATCGCGGACGGCTCGGCGCGCCGCGCTCCCGCGCTCAGATCCGGCAGCGCAGCAGGGCTTCGCGCAGGTTGCGGCTACGGACGTCGTCGAGGACGGCCAACCCCAGCCGGTTCATCGTGTAGCCGAAACCCAGACCGGTGGCGGGGTCGGCGAACCCGAACGAGCCGCCGAGGCCCGTGGTGCCGTAGGCGCGTTTGTCCGAGCCGAATCGGAACGTGCCGCGCGACTTGCGGAAGCCGAGGTGGTAGCGGCTCTTGGTGTGCAGCACCAGGTCGTAGGCGGGGACGTCGTCGGCGGTCTCCTCGGCGGCGAGCCGGTCGAGCAATGCGTCGTCGATCGGCAGCGCGCCGGTGCGGCCCGCGGCCGCGCCGTAGACCTTGGCCAGTGCGCGAGCGTTGCCCACTCCGTTGGACCCCGGCAGTTCCACCTCGAGGAATTCGCGCCGGGTCGCCCGCGCCGGAGCCCCGCAGCGCGGGTTGGTCAGCGCCGCGTAGGACAGCCCGCGCCGGGCGTAGATCTCCGCGCCGATCCGCAGCGGGAGATCGCGTTCGTAGCGCAGCATGTCCAGGCCGCGGGTGGCCGACATCGTGGCGATGCGATCCATGCTCTGCTCGGGCGGCAGGCCGATGAAGAAATCCGCGCCGAGCGGTGCGGCGATGTCCTCGGCGAAGATTCGTCCGAGCGTGCGGCGACGCGGGTCGACCCGGCGCAGCAGTTCGCCTTGATAGAGGCCGAGGGTGATCGCGTGATAGCCGTGCCTGGTGCCAGGCCGCCAGGCGGGTTTCTGCGCCGCCAGAACGGGTGCGAGGCCGTCCGGATCGGCGATCTGGGGCAGGCGCACGATCTCGCTCAGGCCCGACAGCCCCGCTTGATGGTCGATCAGTTGACGCACGGTGATCGTGTCCTTGCCGTGGGCGGCGAACTCCGGCCAGTACTTCGCCACCGGCTGCTCGTAGTCGAGCAGCCCTTCGGCGACCGCGGCGGCGACGGTGAACGCCGCCATGCCTTTGGTCGAGGAGAACACCGGCACGATCGTGTCCGGCTCCCACGGCAGTGTGCGCCGCCGATCGCGGAAGCCTGCCCACAGGTCGACCACCGGGCGCTCGCCCGCGTAGACCGCTACGGCGGCGCCGATTTCGCCGTGCCGCTCGAAGTTGCGGCCGAAGGCGTCGGCGACCGGTTCGAAACCGGACGCGACGTCGCCGTGAACAGTGGGCTTTTCACTCATGGTGAGTCGATGGTAGCCACGCGGTTCTCGTAGGCTCGCAGGGTGCGTTCACTCGAGCAGATTCGGGAATGGCCGGTCCGGCACGCGGCGGCCGCGGTGGTGACCGCCGATGGCGGCGTCGCGAGCGAAGGTTCTGTCGAGCGGGTGTTCCCGCTCGCGTCGGTGACCAAGCCTTTGGTGGCATACGCCGTTCTGGTCGCGGTAGAGGAGGGCGCGGTCGAACTCGATCAGCCCGCCGGGCCGCCCGGCGCCACGGTGCGTCATCTGCTGGCGCACGCGTCCGGACTCGCGTTCGACACCACCGACATCCAAGCGGCGCCCGGAGCCAGGCGGATCTACTCCAGCGCGGGATTCGAGGTGCTCGCCGCGTTCGTCACCGAGCAGACCGGGATCGCGTTCGACGAGTACCTGCGCGACGCGGTGTTCGGACCGCTGGGCATGACCGCGTCGGTGCTGGCCGGTCCGGCCGGGCACGCGGGGCGGTCCACCGCGGCGGATCTGACCCGCTTCGCCGCCGAATTGCTGAACCCGCGCTTGATCTCGGCGCAGACGCACGCCGAGGCCGCCTCTGTCCAGTTCCCGGGCTTGAACGGCGTTCTGCCCGGCTACGGTTCGCAGCGCCCCAACGACTGGGGCCTGGGCTTCGAAATCCGCGACGGTAAGACTCCACACTGGACCGGTGGCACGAATTCGCCACAAACCTATGGACATTTCGGCCAATCCGGGACATTTTTGTGGGTTGACCCGAGAACGGGGTTGGCGTGTCTCGCCTTGAGCGACGAGAATTTCGGCGACTGGGCGCGCGCGGCTTGGCCACCGCTGAGCGATGCTGTCGTGGCGGAGGCGACTGCCGGGCGCGACACGGTCACGAAGTAACACGTGTAACTTCGGGCACTCCAGTACACTCAGGCAACGCCAGTTCGACGAATCGTTGGGGAAGACGTTCCTCGTCGAAGCTGGAGGTGTTGGTGGTGCGCGCATCGAGTCAGTTCGCGGATGCGACGGCGGGTGTGGTCTACATCCACTCGTCGCCTGCCGCGCTGTGCCCGCATGTCGAATGGGCACTCACCTCGGCCCTTGGCGCCCCGGCGAAGCTGCGCTGGACCGCTCAACCGGCCGACGGTCAACTGCGCGCCACCAGTGAGTGGATCGGTCCGGTCGGCACCGCCTCCAAGATCGCCCAATCATTGCGCTCCTGGCCGGTTCTGCGCTTCGAGGTGACCGAGGATCCCAGCGACGGCGTGGACGGCGAGCGCTACAGCTTCGTCCCCGGCCTCGGTCTGTGGCACGGTTCCACGAGCGCCAACGGCGACGTCATGATCGGTGAGATGCGCCTGCGCGCCATGCTCCAGGCGACCCGGGAACTCGGGAAGTACTCCGCCTACGACCTGGCGGCCGAAATCGACCGCGCCCTCGGCACCGCCTGGGACGAGGACCTCGAAATCTACCGCTATGGAACGGAATCCGGCGCCGAGGTCACCTGGCTGCGCCGGGACGTGGGGTAGATGTGACCGCACGCCACGACGTTTCGTTCGGTTCGAGCCGACCCGAGCCGACCGAGGATGTTCAGGTGATCGACGCCCTGAACTCCGCGCCCTCCTGGACTGCCTGCACGGCGTCGGCGATGTCGACGACGGGATAGATCTGGTATTCCGCAAAAAAGGCGAACTTGTTCGGAGCGTCGGCGAGGTCCATCGGATTGTCGGTCTCGACCACCGCGAACCCACCGCTGCCGTCGAGCCGGCCGACGAACTGGTGGTACGCCATGCCCGTGAGCGGCTTCCAATTGGCGAACACCTCCAACGCGCGCCGAATAGCCGCTTCGTTCTCGGTCGCGGAGCCGGTCCAACGGTAGGTCCAGGAAACCATGTACTTCATCTCATCCTCCTTTGATGGCCGGAGCCGCAGGTGAAGCCGACTCCTGCCTTGCCGCCGCGCTGTCGAGGAGATGCGTTGTCAACTCTGCTCGGAGGATGCGCGGGAGTACATCAACCCCTGGGTCGGAATATCTCGTACCAGCCGCCAGAAGAGCTACGTCCGACGGTCACGCCGACACGTGGGGTAGTGCCGCGCCACTGTCAGCCACCGCGAGCGCCGAGATCACCGCCGAACCGGTCGCCGCGATAGTGGAGGTACCCCCGGCTGTGGTCGACGGAGCACGGAACGCGATCGCGAGCGTCATGTTCTTCGGCATCGTGGGCTTGTGCCTGGCCCGCATTCTTCCGGCGGATCAGTGCCATCTGTTCTGAGACGCGTTGGCGGCATGCGCCAACGCTCCCGTCACATTCGATGTTGTTCTGCCCAGGGAGGTTGGTCGAGGTTTTGTGACGACACGCTGTAGGTGATCGTTGAATGGCGAAGGTCTCCTGTCGTGGAGTGGGAGTTGCTGAGACAACCACTGCAACGAACAGGAGACCT
>NZ_VUOT01000050.1:0-34466 GCF_009829295.1 Nocardia sp. CY15 | reverse complement strand
AGAACAAGCCCGACGAGCCGCCCTACCAGCCTGGTTGCACACCTATAATCACCACCGGCAACACACCGCCATCGGCCGCCAGACACCCATCAGCCGGTTGACCAACCTCCCTGGGCAGTACACCTAGCCGTCCGGTACCGCCCCACAGCCGGGCACCGGGTCGTGCGCCGGATCAGTCCCCCGTGTCGCGGCGGGCGGCTTCGAGCAGGGAATCCAGGAGTCCGGGGAAGCGGGCGTCGAGGTCGTCACGACGTAACGACAGCAGCAATTCGCGCCCGGAGGGTCGCTGCCAGATGACTCCGGCGTCGCGGAGCACCCGCCAATGATGGGTGAGGTTCGACTTGGCCACGTCCGGCAAGACCGAGCCGCAGGTGTGCTCGCCGCCGTCGGCCAGTATCCGCACCACACGCAGCCGCAGCGGGTTGCCCAGGGCGGTGAGCACGTTCGTCAACTGAATCTGCGCTCGCTCGGGATGTGCCGCGATCACGCGGACCAGGTTAGCGCGACAGTTGACATACAGTCGAACTGTACGTAAGTATCCGTACAATTAGAGGGTTCTGGGAGGTTCTCGGGGGTACTGGCATCGACCGCTTCGACGGCAAGGTCGCACTGATCACCGGCGCGTCGAGCGGCATGGGTTTCGCCACCGCACGACGCCTGCTCGCGGAGGGCGCGCACGTCGTCATCACCGGACGCGACAAGCGCCGCCTCGACGCCGCGGCCGCGAAACTCGGCGACGCGGGCCGCGTCCTCGCGCTACCCGGCGACGTGGCCGACCTCGCAGACCTCGACACCCTCGTCGCAGCCGTGGCGCAGCGACACCGACGGCTGGATGTCGTCTTCGCGAACGCGGGCATCGCCGCGTTCCAGCCGACCGAAGCCATCACCGAAGCCGAGTTCGACCGGGTGGTGGACACCAACTTCAAGGGCGTCTTCTTCACCGTCCAGAAGACCTTGCCGCTCGTGGCGGACCGCGGGGCGATCGTCGTCAACGCCTCCTGGGCTCTGCACCGCGGCGTCCCCGGCGCCTCCCTGTACTCGGCGACCAAGGCGGCCGTGCACAACTTGGCCCGCAGCCTCGCCGCCGAATTGGCGCCACGAGGCATCCGGGTCAACTCCGTCAGCCCCGGCTACATCGCGACGCCGTCGTTCCGCGCGAACGTCTCCGCCGAAGCCCAGGCCGCGATCAGCGCCACGGTGGCGGCCGGGCGCGTGGGCACCGCCGAGGATGTGGCCGACGCCGTCGCGTTCCTCGCATCCGGCGAGGCGTCCTATGTCAACGGGCAGGACCTGCTCGTCGACGGCGGGCTGATCACCGCCATCCCCGACCCGATGGTGTAGCGGGCGCCGCACCCGCCGGTGAGGTCAGCGCGCGCTCGCGTCCGGCACCATCGGCGGGCAGTCCGTGCCCGGCACGGTGGCCAATTCGAAATGCCACCACTCGTTTTCGAACGTCCGGCACAGCCCCCACCGGTAGCCGTTCGCCTCGAGCCAGCGGGCGCCCTGCTGCGGACCGACATCGATCGCCTCGCCGGAGACGTGAGTGGACTCTTCCGGCGGCAGCACCCAGCGACGAGCACCGTCCGGCCCATAGGTCGCCACACCGTCCTCCCACAGCGCCTGCTGCTCGGCAGGCGTCCGGTACCCCGACGTGATGGACAGCGGCACCCCCTGCGCGTGCGCCTCACGTTCGGCGAGGGTGTACGCCAAGGCCAGCGCGGGCTCGAGCCCCTCGGTACCGGTCGCCGAGCCCACCGACTCCCGCTGATCGACGAATACGGCGGTATCGGCCCGCGCCGGACCCGCCAGTACACCGCTCGCGACCAGCGCAGGGAGGGCCACCATGGATAGTCCCGCCAGCATCCGACTCCGCTCACCATTCCCAAGCACCATGCGCCGATGCTATCGCCTGCGGTCTCCTATGCCGGATATGCCCCGATCAGGGCCTGCGGTGATCCCGCACCTTTGCGCAGTCCGCCCGGCGCCTGTGCACCAACCGCCGCCTCGACGGGAGTCGTCCGACTGCCCGCACTCCCCCGCGACGGGTCGAATATGCGGCCGTCGCCGCCCAGCTCATCGTCGGCGCCGACAGGTACCCCGCCCGGTCCTCAGCGGTGCGGCTGCGCGCTCCACAGAGTCACCCACACGGTGTGGACAACATTCAGCGAATTCCACAGAGAACTCCACAACTTGGGATAATGCAGATCTGATATGCCCGATATGTGCCCAATCGCCCTAGGGCAGCAAATATTTCGCCGACATGGAAACCCCGGTGTCCACAATCTATTCAAGTGTTGTGGATCACATCGACCGCACGAGGCTCCGGCACCCGAATTGCCCGAAGCCACGCGCCTTTCGGGCGATTTGCGGCCATTCGACATCGACGGGAGTAGGAGCGACGTCCGTTTCGGCCGGTATGTCATACCCCGCCGCACATCGCGATTCGCTTCTCGCGAAACACGATCCCGCGTGTATACCGCTGCGGCTCGCAGCATCGACCGAGAGCACCCAGCCGCGAACGCATTGCGGGCGGCTACCGGCTCGACCCGGTAGCCGCCCGCAAGTCATGTGGATCATCCACAGATGTCGGGAATTTCACATTTGTTCCCCAGCTATGTGAAGAGTTGCCGCAACGGACAATTCGGCCCGATCACGCGCGGGGCGGATACTCCGGCGCGCCGGACCGAGCCAGGGTCGCGGCCACTCGCACTCCGACCCGGCGAACCGATTTCGCCGCTTGCCTATTGCGCGCGATCCGCTCCAGTATCTCGTCGCCGTGCGCTCGGGCGTAGGCGAGTGCCACCCTGATCTTGCTCGTGCGCAGGTCCGAGTTCGCGCTCAGCGCGGCGATCCGGCGTTCCACCGGACCGTCCAGTTCACGCAGGCGCGCAACGACTTCCCAGACTTCCGGACCGGCCGTCAACGCGGCGCGGCGGTCGTCCAGCGGACCGCGGAAGACGATGCCGGGATGCTCGAGCTGATCGACGCCCTCGTGGATCAGCCGATCGAGCAGTGCGGTACAGCTGGTTCCCTCCCGGGCAGCGCGGTCGGCCAACCGGGCGGCGGCCGATTCGGTGATACACAACGCCGTCGGCAGTGGTCCGGACATGCTCATAGCTCTCCTCGACCTGCATCGGTGCCGGAAGAAACGAGGTACTTCGCTAAGCCTGCCCGCTGCGACGGCACCGCAGCCCCGGTGATCGGGGTGACATCGTCGTGTCCGCACCTGCCGCACGCAGGTCCGAGGACGGCTCAGACGCGCTCTTTGGAGCGGGTGCGCACGCGCAGCGCGATCGGCTTCTGCGTTTCGGCGAAGAAGTCGTTGCCCTTGTCGTCGACGACGATGAACGCGGGAAAATCTTCGACCTCGATCTTCCACACCGCTTCCATGCCCAGCTCGGGGTACTCCAGCACCTCGACCGACTTGATGCAGTCCAGCGCCAGCCGGGCGGCCGGTCCGCCGATGGAGCCGAGGTAGAAGCCGCCGTGCTCCTTGCACGCCTTGGTCACCTGCGCGGACCGATTGCCCTTGGCCAGCATGACGTACGAGCCGCCCGCGGCTTGGAACTGGTCGACGTAGGAGTCCATCCGGCCCGCCGTGGTCGGGCCGAAGGAACCGGAGGCGTAGCCTTCCGGCGTCTTGGCCGGGCCGGCGTAGTAGACGGCCATCTCGCGCAGGTAGTCCGGCATCGGCTCGCCCGCGTCGAGACGCTCCTTGATCTTGGCGTGCGCGATGTCGCGTGCGACGACCAGCGGACCGGTCAGCGAAAGCCGGGTCTTCACCGGATATTTGGACAATTCGGCGCGGATCTCGTCCATCGGACGGTTCAGGTCGATGCGCACCACGTCGCCACCGAGGATGGCGTCGGTCTGCTCGGGCAGGTATTGCGCGGGCTCGCGCTCGAGCTGTTCCAGGAACACGCCTTCGGCGGTGATCTTGGCCAGCGCCTGCCGGTCCGCCGAGCAGGACACCGCGATGGCGACCGGGCAGCTGGCGCCGTGCCGGGGCAGGCGCACGACCCGCACGTCGTGGCAGAAGTACTTGCCGCCGAACTGCGCGCCGATACCGAAGGACTGGGTCAGCTTGAAGACCTCCTCCTCCAGTTCCAGGTCGCGGAAAGCGTGCGCGGACAACGACCCCGCGGTGGGCAGGCTGTCCAGGTAGTGCGCGGAGGCGTATTTCGCGGTCTTCAACGCGAACTCGGCGCTGGTGCCACCGATGACGACCGCCAGGTGATACGGCGGGCAGGCCGCGGTGCCCAGCGAGCGGATCTTCTCGTCCAGGAACTCCAGCATCCGCGTGGGGTTCAGGATCGCCTTGGTCTCCTGGTACAGGAACGACTTGTTCGCCGACCCGCCGCCCTTGGCCATGAACAGGAACTTGTAGGCCGGGTCGGCCGGGTCACCCGCGGTGGAGTACAGCTCGACCTGCGCGGGCAGATTGGAACCGGTGTTCTTCTCGTCCCACATGGTGATCGGGGCCAGCTGCGAGTAACGCAGGTTCAGCTTGGTGTAGGCGTCGAACACGCCGCGGCTGATCCACTCCGCGTCGTCGGCACCGGTGAGCACGCCCTCGGACTTCTTGCCCATGACGATCGCGGTACCGGTGTCCTGGCACATCGGCAGGATGCCGCCCGCGGAGATGTTGACGTTCTTCAGCAGATCGAGCGCGACGAAGCGATCGTTGCCACTCGACTCCGGGTCGTCGATGATCTTGCGCAACTGACCGAGATGCGCCGGACGCAGGAAGTGGCTGATGTCGTGCATCGCCGTTTCGGTGAGCAGCCGCAGCGCTTCCGGCTCGACCTGCAAGAACGTACGCCCATTGTGCTCGAAAGTGCTGACGCCCTCGGTGGTCAGCAACCGGTAAGGGGTGTCGTCCGCGCCGATCGGCAGCAGGTCTGAATAACGAAAGTCCGGCGCGGTCACCAGTCGCACTCCTTCGGGTGGGCCCGGACGCCACGAACGGCCGGGCTGGTCACGAGCACAGCGAGCCTAGCCACCACCGCGCACGCCCCTCCCGTTAGGCAACCCTATCTCGGACAGTTGGCCAATAAAGGTTGCACGTTCAACCCCGGTGATGCTACCTCTCGTCTGGTCAGAACGCGCCCGGGCATCCGAGTCCGGCCGCGCGCAGACTGTTCGCGCGCCGCGCTTCGCGGCGCGGGACGATCTTGGGACACGTCAGAGTTTGGAGCGTTATCGTGACCGATCCCCAGTGGCTGGATGACGTCGAGATGCGCGCCTGGTTGGGTTTCGTGCGCACCCGCGATCTCATCGCCGCGGCGGTCGGGCGGGATTCCACCAGGGAGTCCGACCTCACCTACGTCGAATACTCGGTCCTGGCCTATCTGGCCGAGGAGCCGGACCACCGGCTCACCTTCGCCGCGCTCGCGGCCAAGCTCGAATGGTCGCAGAGCAGGCTCTCCCATCAGATCACCCGGATGGAGAAACGCGAGTTGGTCGTCCGGGAGCCGATCCCCGAGGACGCCCGCCGCACCGCCGCGAAACTCACCCCGCGCGGCGCCGAGGTGCTGACCGGCGCCGCGCCCGCGCACGTGCAGAGCGTGCGCAGGCACATGATCGACATCCTCGACCGCCAGCAGCTGGCCGCGTTGGCCGACATCTACGACACCCTGCTCACCCACCACCGGAGAGCGGCGGCCGAGAACTGACAGCTCAGGCCGTGGCCGCCCTCGCCGCGTGATCCGCCGAAACGCTTGTCCCGGTGAGGGTTCCGGTCACACCGAGGGCTCGCTCGAACCCGGGAGGCACCACCACGTCGGAGCGATCCAGATCGGTGACGCGCGTCTTGCGCAGACCCAGCAGCGCCGAATCGATGCCGCCGCGCAAGATGTCCAGCACGTTCTCCACACCGGCCTGCCCGTTCGCGGCCAGCCCCCACAAGTAGGCGCGCCCGATCAGCACCGCCCGCGCGCCCAGCGCCACGGCCTTCACCACGTCGCTGCCCCGCCGGATGCCACCGTCGAGCAGCACCTCGACCTGCGAGCCCACCGCGTCCGCCAGTACCGGCAGCGCCCGGATCGCGGCCGGGGTGCCGTCGAGATTGTTGCCGCCGTGGTTGGACACCGAGATCGCCGCCACACCCGCGTCGACCGCGCGCAGCGCGTCGTCGACTCGCATGACGCCCTTCAGCAGCACCGGCCCGTCCCACTGCTCGCGGATCCAGCGCACATCCGCCCAATCCGGCGCGGGCGTGCCCATCCATTCGCCGTAAGCGCCGAAGAAGCCCGGCGCCGCGGCGCCGCCGATGGCCATGTTCGGCGCGGTCAGATCCGGGATGCTGCCCGATCGCGCATAGGTGGCCAGCCACCGTGGACGGGCCAGGGTCTGCGGGGCGAACTTCAGCATCGTGCGCAGATCCAGCTTCTCCGGAATGACCGGGCTGCCCCAGTCCCGCCCGTGCGAGAACGACCAGTCCAGCGTCAGGATCAATCCGACCGCGCCCGCCTGCTTCGCCCGGCCCATCCGCTGCAGGATCTCGTCCTTGCCGCCGCACCAGTACAGCTGGAAGAACGTCGCCGGGTTGGCCGCGATCACCTCTTCGATCGGTTTGCTCGCGAACGAACTCAGGCCCATCGCGATACCCCGCGCGGCGGCCGCGCGGGCGACGGCGACCTCACCGTCCGGGTGCACCGCCTGCACACCCGTCGGCGAGATCAACACCGGCATCGAAAGCTGCTGTCCCAGTACGGTCGTCGACTGGTCGCGCGCGCCGATCGGCCCGGCCACGTGCGGCGCGAAGCCCAGTTCGGTGAACGCCTTCTGGTTGTCCTCGATGGTCTGGCCGCGCTCGGAGCCGGCGATCAACGCGCCGTACACCGATTTCGGCAGCCGCTTCTTCGCCCGCCGCTGCGCTTCGGCGACGGTCTCGAACCACGGATTCATATTCCGGTCCTTTCCGGGGAGTTCCGCTCCGGCCACCAGAGCCGGGTTCGGTCGAGCAGGTCGGCGCTCAGGTGATCGAGCAGGGCCGCGCCCTCGGCGGCGGTCGCGCCCGCAGGGTCACCGAGCACACCGTTGGGGCTGACCGCGCGCACCCCGCCCGCGCGCAGCAGCGGCAGCAGTTCGGCCAGTGGCCGGGTGTCCCCCGCCACGGCGCGGTCGCCACGCACACGCTCGGGTGCGAGAGCCAGTTGCAGCGCCGTCTCCGACCGCCCCGCGTGCGGGTCACCGTCGAAGCGCGGCAGGTGGAGACGCACGTCACGGGACTCGGCGCGCAACAGATCCTTCGCCCGGCGCAGCGGTTCGATGTTGCCGCCGTGCCAGTTGACCAGCAGGATCCGGTCGAAGGTGTCGGTAGCCGAGCGGCACAGCTCGACCACCAGCAGTTCCAGGGCCGCCTGCCCGATCGACAACGTGCCGGGAAAGCCCGCGTGCTCACCGCTGGCGCCGTAGGCGATGGCCGGTCCGACCAGCACATCCGACCGTGCGGCGGCCAGCCGGGCACACAACGCCGCGGCCAGGTCGGTGTCGGTGGACAGCGGCAGATGCGGGCCGTGCTGCTCGGTCGCCCCGACCGGCACGGCCAGGATCGCACCCGCCGTCGCGCGCGCGCCCGCCTCGGGCCAGGTGAGATCCGCCAACATGCCGCGAGATTATCGTCAGTCACTGACATAATCAAGGGTCCGTGGCGGCCGCGCACAATCAGACGATGCTGGAGAAAACGCGCGGCCGCCCACGAGGCACCACCAAACGCGAACTCGAACTGATCGCCATGCGGTTGTTCACCGAGCAGGGCTTCGACGAGACCACTGTCGAGCAGATCGCCGCCGCCGCGGGCATCAGCGGCCGCACCTTCTTCCGTTACTTTCCCACCAAAGCGGAGGTGCTCTGGTGGCAGTTCGACGACGAGGTCGCCGCACTGCGCGCCGCGTTCGCATCGGTCCCGGACGATGTTCCGATGATGGCCGCCGTGCGCCGGGTCGTGGTGAACGCCAATCAATATCGCGCCGAGGACGTGCCGGAACTGCGCACCCGCATGCAGCTGGTCGCCACCGTCCCCGCGCTGGCCGCCACCGCGGGCGCGCACTACGACGCCTGGGAGCGCGCGGTCAGCGCCTTCGCGGCGGGCCGGCTCGGCCGGCCGGAGGACGAGCTCATCCCCCTCGCCGTCGGCCGCACCACCCTGGCCGCGGCGCGCGCCGCGTTCGACGCCTGGCTGTCGCGCGCGGACGCGGACCTCACCGTGTATTTGGACGAGGCGCTGGCAGCGCTGGAACGCGGGTTCGCTACGGTGCCGTGAGGTCGGCCGCACCCGAACATCAGGCGAACAACCGGCAGGTTTCGTCGGTGACGCGGGTGGGGTATGACTAGGCTCGGAATCGGCTAGCGCCGACCGCACGAAAATCCCGACAAACCGTCGAAAGGGGCAGGAGTTTTCATGTCCGAGGTGTCCATAAGCCTTTCGGCGGATTCCCTGGCCGCGGGACCGATCGACCAGTTGCTGCCGCAACTCGTCGAGCACCTGCGCCAGAACCGCACCGCGCTGCGTGAAGAGTGGGCCCGCCGCATCGCCGACGCCCAGCTACTGACCGCCATGACCCCGGAAGAGATCTTCTCCGAGGCGACCTCGATCTACGACGGATACGTCGACGTGCTCGAGACCGGTAGCGTCGAAGCGCTGCAGGCCTACGCGCGCGACCTGTCCGAACGCATCATCCCGAGAGGCGTCGAAACCGACGAGGTCATCGGCATCGTGCTGCTGTTGCGCGATGTGCTCGCGCGCAGCCTCTTCGAGAAGTATCAGTCGGACTTCGAACTGCTCAACAAGGTGCTCGACGCCTACGAACCGGCCGCCAACCGCATCGCCAACACCGTGACCGTCTCCTTCGTCCAGGAGCGCGAACGCGTCATCCGCCAGCAGCAGGAAGCCATCCGCGAGCTGTCCACGCCGGTGCTCCAGGTGCGTGAGCAGCTGCTGATCCTGCCGATCATCGGCGTGCTGGACAGCCAGCGCGCCCGCCAGCTCACCGAGCAGCTGCTGCGCGCCATCCGGGCCAACCGCGCGAAGGTCGTCGTCATCGACATCACCGGTGTGCCGGCGATCGACTCCACGGTGGCCAACCACCTCGTGCAGACCGTCGACGCGTCCGGGCTCATGGGCGCGAACGTGATTATCACCGGCTTGTCCTCGGAGATCGCGCTCACCCTGGTCACCATCGGATTGGATCTGTCGAAGATGAACGCGGTCGGCGACCTGCAAGGTGGTATCGAGGAAGCGGAACGGCTGTTGGGCTACGAGGTTTCCCGCGTCACCGAACGGGTTACCGAACGCGACGGCCGCTGATCAGGCGCGGGCATGCCGGTTCCGATTCTGAAACAGGGTACGTATCTCATCGCGTCGGTTCAGTCCGCATTGACCGATGCCGATACCGAGCGCCTGCAGGACGACCTGATGAAACAGGTCAGCAAATATCGGGCACACGGCATCATCGTCGATGTCACCGCCATCGACGTGATGGATTCGTTCGCCGCGAGATCGTTGCGTACCATCGCGCACATGACGCAGCTGCGCGGCGCCGAAACGGTGATCGTCGGTCTGCAACCAGAAGTCGCGTTCGCCATGGTCCAGCTCGGTCTCACTTTCGAGGACATGCACACGGCCCTCGATCTGGAAGAGGGTCTCGCCTGGTTGAACCGAAAGACTCCAGCCCGTCGCCAGCGAGACGGTCGTGACAGTGGCCGCTGAGAACGTGGTGATCGCGGTCAGGGTGTCCGGGGACATCGTGACCGCACGTCAAGCCGGACGCGAACTGGCAGCGAAGCTCGGATTCACCCTCACCGATCGAACGATGATCTCCACGGCGATCTCCGAGATCGCTCGCAACATCACCAGTTACGCGGGCAGTGGCGAGATCCGATTGCTGGTCGACGATCGAGAGGGCCGCCAAGCGCTGGTGGTGCAGGCCGAGGATCAAGGGCCCGGCATCAACGACATCGCCCGCGCGCTGGAGGACGGCTACTCCACCGGCCGCGGTCTCGGGCTCGGCCTTCCCGGCGCCCGGCGGTTGATGGACCGGCTGACCGTCGACTCGGCGCCGGGGCGCGGCACGCTGGTGGAGATGTGGAAGTGGGTACCGAACGGTGCATGAGGACGGGTTCATCGGCCGGATCGAGTGGGCGGTGGCCGGTCGGGCACTACCGGGTCAACAGGTCTCCGGTGACCGCGGCGTCGTCCTCGACACCGGCGGGGGCACAGTCCTGTTCGCGGTCCTGGACGGGCTCGGGCACGGCGCCGCCGCGGCGGACGCGGCCGACCGCGCCGCACGAGTGCTGTCGGAGAATCGGGCCGAACCGCTGGACGTGCTGATGGTGCTGTGCCACCGCGCGATGGCCGACACGCGCGGAGCGGCGATCTCGCTCGCACTGTTCGACGAGGGCGACAGGGTGCGCTGGCTCGGCGTCGGAAATGTCGAATCCCAGGTGCTGACCGCGGGTCCCGCGGGTCTGAAGGTGCACGCGACGGTACTGCTCACCGCGGGCATCGTGGGCTACCGCCTTCCGTCGAACCTCCAGCCGCAGTCGGTCTCCGTCCGCCCCGGCGACCTACTGCTGATGTCCACCGACGGCATTGTCACCGAATCCGCCGCGCGGATCGACCTTTCCAAGTCGACCGCCGACATCACCGCGGACATACTCGCCCGGCATGCCAAAGACACCGACGACGCGCTGGTGCTGGCGGCGCGGCACCGCGGTGCGGGAGGAACGGCCGGATGAGCGCCTTGCTGGCCGACTTCCTGGACGCCTACGCCGACGCGCTACGGCGGCACATGGACTCGCCCACCCAGGCCGGTCTCGCCGAGGGATACGAACTCGGCAGGCGCGCCCTGGTCGAAGGCATCAGCCTGCTCGATCTCACCGAGAACCACTTCCGGGTGGTTCAGGACGTGGAGGAGCGTCGACAGCACGAGATCGCGCCGCAGACCGGTGAATCCGGCGCCCGCCTGCCGGAAACCGCACTGGAATTCCTGTTGCAGACCCTCGTCCCGCTGGACATCGCCACCCGCGGCTATCTGGATGGCACCCGCCGCTACGAGCAACAACGTTCCCGCGCCGATGATCTGGCCGGACGCGACGCCTTCCGCACCGCGCTGGTGGAATCGCTGCAGGACGGCTTTTTCGTCGCCGACGCGCAGGGCACCATCATCGAGGTCAACACCGCCTTCGGCGCATTGACCGGCTACGGCGCCGCCGGTGTCCCCTATCCGCTGCCGCATCCGTGGTCGGCCCCGGAGGGTCCGCGCTATCCCGATCTCGGTACCGAGGCGCAGCGCTTTGTCATCCCGATCCGGCACCGCGACGGGCGCAACGTGTGGCTCGCGGTGAGCACCAGCGCGCTGATCAGGCCGGAGGGCAACGAGCGGATCTTCGTCGGCACCATCCGCGACGTCACCGCCGAACACGACGCGCAGGCACGCGATCAAGCCGCGTCCCGCCTCGCCACCGCGGTGGGCGCGGCCACCAGTGTGGTCGAGGTGCTCGCCGTCGGGCTCGACGAGTTGCGCCGCACCGTGGGCGCGGAGACCGCGGTGGTGGCGGTGTGGCCGAGCCGCAACGCCGCGCCGGAGGTGTACATCTCCGGAGCGGGCGCCGACGGCGCGTCCCACAACGGCGCCGACTCCCTCGACGACCGGTCACGCGCACTGCTGGACCGGGCCAGACGCAGACCGCCACGCAGCCTGCTGGCCATTCCGGAAGGGGCCGAAAGCTCCGAGGGGATCGTCGCGCCGCTCGGGGAGACCGGCGACGCGGCGATGTGGCTGCGTTTCGCCGCGCCCCGCGCGATCAGCGCCGCGGATTGGACGCTGTTCTCACTGCTGATCGGCCATCTCAGCCTCGCGGTTCAGCGCGCGCGCAACTTCGACCAGGCCCGCGCCACCTCGCTCACCCTGCAGCGCGCGATGCTCGGCCCGATCGACCTGCCGCCGCGTTTCTCGGTGCACTACGAGCCCGCTCTGCCGCCGCTGGAGATCGGTGGCGACTGGTACGACGTGGTGCCGCTGCGCGACGGCACCATCGGCGTGGTCGTGGGCGACTGCGTCGGTCGCGGACTGTCCGCCGCAGTCGTCATGGGTCAGTTGCGGACCGCCGCCCGTGCGCTGCTACTGCGCGGCGCGGGACCGGCGCAGCTGCTCGCCGAACTCGACACCGTCGCCGCGCGCATCCCCGGCGCCATGTGCACCACGGTCTGCGCCGCCGTGCTGGACCCGGTGCGCGGCCTGGTGCGCTACAGCAGCGCCGGTCACATGCCGCCGATTCTCGCCGACGTCGCCAGGACGGGTCGCCTGCTCGAGGGCGGGCGCTCGGTGCCGCTGGCCACCTTCGACCCGCCGCGTCGGCCGGAGGCCACCACGGCGCTCACGCCCGGTTCGACGCTGGTGCTGTTCACCGACGGTTTGGTCGAACAGCGCGGCGTCGACATCGATGACGGGTTCGCCAAGATCGCCGCGGTTCTCGCCGACACCTACGGACGGCTGCCGCGCGAGGTGGCCGACGCGGTGCTCTCGAGCCTGCGCCCGACGGTGGGTTACGACGACGACGTGGCCATGGTCGTCTACCGCCAGCCGCCGGCGCCGCTGCGGCTGGACGTGCCCGCACGAGCGGACGAACTCGCGGTGCTGCGGCGCACGCTGAAAGGATGGCTCGCCGCCGCGGCGGTGCCGCACGACTTGGCCGCCGATCTCGTGGCCGCGGCCAACGAGGCGTGCAGCAACAGCATCGAGCACGCCTACCGCAACGACGACACCGGCCGGGTGCGGCTGTCGGCCACCTGCGATCTCGACACCGTCGTCATCGTGGTCACCGACACCGGCGACTGGAAGCCACAGGCCGCGGATCCCGGGTATCGCGGCCGCGGCATCGACATGATGCGCGCGCTGACCGAGGAGCTCGATATCGACCACTCCGGACCGGGCACGACCGTGCGGATGTCGGTGACGCTGCCCGCGATCACCTTCCCGGTGGCCAATCCGTTGCGAGGAACGAACCGCCGAATTGCCGGCTGACGGAGTTCAGGTGGTGTGATCCCACGAGCCGGCCTTTCCTGCGGCACCGGCGGACGTGACGACTTCCCCGGCTAGACGAGCGCCGCGGCGGGCCGTATTCCGTATATTCGGAATTGCATACCGCGATAGGGCATACCGGATTCCGCCCATTCGCTGACGATCATGCCGAACGCGCCGTCGAATCTGCTGTCGGGGTGGGCGTAACAACCGTAGAGACGCGGCACGATATCCGGGCCGCCCGGCGCCCAGAAGGATCCCTTCACCGGACGATAGGTCAGGGCCGTGCGCCAGTTGTCGGTGATCCGCGCGGCCACCTTGACGAAGGCCCCGTAGGCTCCCGCGTCGAAACCGGACATCACCCAATTCCCTTGGATGCGGCGCAATCCGATCTCACCGAGCCTCGTGCCGTCGGCCAGGATGCCGAAGCGCGGATCACCGCCGGGATCCCGGCCCCAGCCCCAATTCTGCCCGTTCCAGCCCCAACCCTGCCAGGCCGCCGGGTCGATGAGCGCGGTATGGCTCTCGACGACTCGCCACAACAGCATGTTCTTGTTTCGGGCGAGCCCCCCGGTGGAGATGACGTAGACATAGCCGTCGCCGCCGCACTCCCAGGAGATCATGGTGCGTTTGCCGCCGTAGACGCTGGTCGACCACCGGACCGCGGTGTCGGTCCAGCTCTCTCCGTTGTCGTCGGAATAGCGGATCTCGCACCACCGCTCGTTGGCCAGCCCTTGGGTGACCATCACCCACAGATAGATTCGGCCGCCGATCGTTATCGCGTCGCAGGGCAGGATGGTGGAGTACTCCGGATTGTTGTGCACGTAATCCCAGAGCTGCCTGGCATTCCGTGCGGCAGATTGGAATTCGATAGGTCTGGATATGTCGTGGGTATTGCTGCGCAACAGCATGGGCGAACGCCAATTCGGGCCGCCCACCCTCGGTTCGGTGCCGGAAAAGGTGTCGCCGAGGACATATCCGATCTCACCACTGGGCATTCGGAAGGGGATGAAGAGATCCGAGCCACCGATGTCCGCCATCGGCACGGGATTCAAATTCTTGATCTTGGGCATAGCCGGATCCTGTCGATACTCGGTGCGTCGCTTTACCGGATCAGCTTGTAGGGTTGTCGCGAAGCTTGGACGTCCTACTCGACCAGTATCGGATGTCGATGGCTGCGATGTTGCTCGTTCGGTCGGATGAATTCGCGGACAAATTAGGAAACCGACTGCGCAGATTGTGTTCCCGGCGACTGTATGCGGCAGGAAGAGCGAACTTCTCCGGTTCGGCCACCGGGACACCGGGCGCCGGGCGCGGTGTGCTCGATCGTCGGCAGTACGGAATCAGCGCGACCGACGGAGCATCCGAATCACCGCTCTGTCGATGACCTCCCGCTCCGCATCGGCGGAATCGGCCCGGCTCGCGCGCCGGAGGGCCGCGGCGACGGTCGTGCCGTTCTCGAAGGCTGTCACGACACGTGGGTCGACGTAGGACGCCCGGGCGACCGCGAGGGTGTTGCCGAGCGCGGCGGCGACCTCGTCCATGACCTCTCGTACCGCACGCTTGCGCGCTCGGTGACCGGAGGGGCACTCGATCGAACCGAGCGCGGCGGCGGCGAGAACGGTGGCCTGCCAGGTACGCAGGTCTTTGACGCTGCACTCGCACGCGGCCAGCTCCCTGAAACGCGCGTTGATGTCGTCGGCGCGTAGTTCGCCGTAATCGACGCCGTCCCGGTACACCAGCAGCCGATCGGAACTCGTTCTGGCACGCAGCAGAGCGCGGACGGCCTTGGCGAGCAGTTGATCACGAACACTCACTTGTCGCTGGATACCGCCCTTGGCCAGCGGCCAGCGCCAAGACCCGGTCGAACTTCTCCTCGTCCCGGTCTTTGCGCCACTGCTCGTGGTAGAGGTATTGGCGCCGCCCCGCAGCGTCGACGCCGACAGCCTGGATATGACCGTTCTCGTGTGGACAGATCCACACCTTTCGCCACGCGGGCGGGATCGCCAGCGCGCGAATACGCTCCAGTGTCGCGTCGTCATGCACGGGTTCGCCCTGCGCGGTGCGGTAACCGAACCCGCGCCCGCGCCGGAGGCGTTCTACTCCCCCGTCATACGGTCGGCTGCGGCGCAATCGCATCCAGTCACCACGATCATCGGGGCCGGGTTTCGCGGCGGGAAACCGTGCCGAGCGGTATGGCCGTGCGGTCGAAGCCGATATCGGTTCGCGTGCGATCGCCGGATGACGCGGACAATTCGCTGCGCGCCGCCTCGTGTGCTGTGCTCACATCACATAGCTGCCCTGTCCCGCACGACTGAAACAGCTCGGCTGCCGAGGTCGCCGTCGCGCCGCACTCGTCACCCCCTACGGATCGCGCGGACCGGCCGGAAACGGAGGTGACCACTCGATGCCGAAAGCGCCAGGACCCAGCAGTAAGACCTGGCGCGGCACGAGATTCGCGAGTGAGTCCAACCGCAGCGCTACTTGGCCGGCGGGACGAAGGGCTGGTTCACAGTGGTGAAGTACTGCACGAGGGCGGCGACGGCGACAGGCGCGGTAACGAAGAGTTGACCGGCGAGCGTGCCCAGAGCGCCCACGGCCAGGATGCCGCCCAGGCAACCGACGGCGGCGGCCGGGATGAACGGACCGAACATACCGACGATCGTCGCGGCGGCGACGGTGGCGCCGGCGATGCCGCCGAGCACACAGCCGACGAGGCCGCCGCCGAGACCGCCTACGGTGGTGCCGATCGCCGCACCCGTCGCGATCGTGTCCTTCAACCGGGTGAAAGCCGCGACTTCACGTTCGTACGGCGTTCTCCATTGCGCCGTATCTTCGAACGGAAGGGCGACCGGGCGGTACTGTGCGTGCTCGAGATCGAATTGCGGTGTGAGTGTGGCGGTGCGGCCGGTGATCTCGGCCGCGATCGGGAAAACGAAATCGTCGACGCGGAACTGCAAAGGCGTGCCCGCGAGTACGGTGCCGTTTTCGGCTTCGACCGCGAATACCCCGTTCTCGACTCGCATCGAGCCCGAGTCGATGTGGACGACCACGTTCTCTTCGGAGGTGGTGGCGGTGTAGTTGACGACGGCACCACCGGCATCGTGAGGTGCGGCGACGGCATTTCCGGCCGTGACCCCAGCCATCGCGACAGCGAGCGTCGATATCGTGGCGATCTTACGCAAAACCATGTTTTCGGAAACCCTGACCTTGTCGTGAATGGTGTGATTCGTCGGCTGCGAACGCCCTGTCGTCAATCCTGTTTCACCGTGCCGAGGACGGTGCCGTTGTTCGCATCGATCGTCACCTCGTGCTCGATGCCGTCGGACGTCCGCAGTTCGACCTCCCACACCGTGGTCCTCCCCTCGCCATCGAGTTCGGCGGAGACGACGGTGCTGCCGGGCACGGCTTCGATCGCCTTGTCGATGGCTTGCTGCCTGCCGATCGTGGGAGCCGCGGTGAGCGCCCAGTCGTCCGGCAGATAGGCGGCGACAGCGTGCCGATCGGGCCCCTGCGGGCTCGTGGCGGCGTACAGCGCCACGGGGCCACCGATGAGGACAGCGACGACAGCGGCGCCTGCGAGCAGGCCGCGCCGACCGGGAAGCGCCCGGCGAAGTGTGGTTTTCATTGTTCAACCTCCTGCGGGAGTCGTGGTCTCGAAGATGACCGTCACAGTCGCAGGGGGCGGCTTAAGACAGCCTGAAGCCACCTGAAATTCGTTTCAGGAACGGGCCGGAGCACCGTGCGGTCCAGGTTCCGTCCACATCGGGCGTGAGAGCGGCGTTCCCGATCACTCGTAGTTGCCGGTTGGGTCGCTGGCCGTCGCGGCGTAGCGCGTCTTCGGTGTCGACGACGAGCCCGACGCGAGGCTTGGCGTGCATGCGATTCAGATGCGGTCGCCCGGCGAAACTGGTGAGCCGGAAGACGTCGTCGGTCCAGAGAAACCAGATCGGGTCACATGCGGAAATCCGTCCGCGTCGATGGTCGCCAAGTGAGCGACGGTGTCGCCGGAGAGCAGCTCGACGATTTCCGGTCGGCGCAAGGCCCTCATCGGGGTACTCCGTTTCGAGCGTCGCGGAAGTGACCACCGCGTACACCGGCATGTGCGCGGACCCGATTCTCGCTGTCGCCCAATATGGTTCGCGTTTTCTCTGCCATACGCGGTCCGGTGGGGTTAAGGTCGGTCACGGGTCGGGGTTTCCGGGGGTTCTCGCATTCGTCTCCGTCGGGTGATCCCGATGCCGCCCGCGTCGGTTGTGCCCGCTGCGCAGCTGCCGCAGAGGCGCGAGGGTGGGTGCGCTCGATCCCCTCCGACTGCACCCGCCTTCCCTTATCGGGGCTTCGCGCGAATAGTCCGGATAGTTGATACACCTCGCCCGACTCGAAAGCGGGACAGACGAACCGCCGCACTGCCGCGGATTCATTCGGCGACGAATTCCGCCTCGCGCTCCACCGCCTCGATGGTCTGTAGCGGAACCCGGACCGGGCCGGGTGTGTAAGTGATCGCGCACAGCACCCCGGTGTACTCGCCGAGGCTTTATTTCCGGTTTTCGTGCAACGCGTCCACCAGGTCGGCGACGTCCGCGGCGTCCGGCGTGTAGCCCGGGAAGTAGCAGCACACCTCGTCGATATCGCCGAAACGGGCTCGGATCTGCGCCGCGCACTCGCGCGGGGTGCCGACCACCCCGATCGTGCGCACCATCTCGTCGGTCACCAGCGACCGCATCTCCGCGAAGCCGCCTGTCTTGGACAACGCGTGGAGCCGGGAGTGCAGCTGCGTCCATCCCTCGACCTCGAGGACCGGCCGATAGGCGGGCGTGGAACCGTAGAACGCGATCAGCGAGCCCACCCCGTCCACCGCGGTGGACAGTGCCTCCTCGGTCCGTCCGAGCGCCACCATGACCTGACCGATCACCGGGAATTCCTCGGCGGTCCGGCTGGACAGGCGTAGTCCCTCGGCAATGGCGGGCAGCGTGCGCTCGGTGAAGTGCCGCCTGCTGTTGAAAGGCATGACCAGCAGTCCGTCGGCGACCTCCGCGGCCTTGCGGGTCATCACCGGTCCGAGCGCGCCCATCAGCACCGGTGGCGGACCGAACGGATTCGGCCCCGGATCGAACGTGGGCGGCATCAGGGTGTGCGTGTAGTACTCACCCCGAAAGTTCAACGGCCCCAATCCTTCCCACGCGGCGAAGATCGACTTCACCGCCGCCACACTCTCCGCCGTGCGCTGCGCCGGCGCACCCCAGCTGCTGCCGTAGCGCTTCTCGATGTGGGCGCGGATCTGCGAGCCCAGCCCGAGCCGGAACCTTCCCTCGCTGTAGATCTGCAGGTCGTAGGCCGCATGCGCCAGGTGCATCGGGCTGCGTGGCCCGGCGATCGCCACGTTCGTCATCAGTTCCACCGACGTCGCGCCTGCCGCGAGAACGAGCGGGAAGAACACGTCGTGTGGTCCCTCGAACGTGAACAGGCCGTCGGCCCCGGTCGCGGCCAGCTCGCGCGCATCGGTCGCGACCTGCCGGGGCGCTCCGGTGACCTGTAGATGAACCTTCATCGGCGACCTCCGGCCATCGGTGCGCCACGACTTCCGCGACACGACGAACCCCATCGTATGGACAGCACTCCGTGCATGTGTCCAGTGCGACGAGAAATCGTCCCGCCCAAGGCCTGTTCACCGTCTACGACAGCGATGTCACATGGCGGTGGATGTCATATGCCGAGGAGGCGGTTCTCGCGCACGGTGACGATGACGACGATGTCGCCGTAGGGGGCCGCGCCCATCGCCACTTTGTGGGCCAGGCGCGCCAAGCCGACTCGCTTTCCGTACTTGGTCTGCATTCCGGTCCGCACTTGCTCGAACAGGGGTCCCGTCCGCAGCAATTCGGCCATGCCTTGGTGCTGCCGAGAGCCCAGGGCAGGTTCGCCGCGCCAGTCGGCCGCTTGCACGATGACCCGACGGTCACCGGCCAGATGCCGAGCCTCGCTGGAATGCGACGAGATACGGAAAGCCAGACGCCCGTGGTCGATCGGCAACACCAGGTGCGGCATGGTATTCCAGCGCCCCGTAGCGCCCGGCCGAGGGTATGTCACCAGCACTGTGCTCGCGTCCCACCACAGCATTCCCGGGTGCCATTCGCTCGGACGGTCCGGAACCGCGAGCACGCGCTGCGCCGAGTGCGGGTTGCCCACCCGCGGGCCGGAGCCGTGGACTCCGCTGCCGAGCAAGGTGTTGCCGTGTGCTGGATATGTCATTGCGTAGACCTCCGAGACAGGTGCGAGTTCAGGGGATTCCGATTCGTTCTCCGTACTGCGATCGGCGCTGCGGCGCCCGTGGGCGGTATCCGGACCGACTACCGGATACCGGATCTGAGATTGGTAGAAAATCTACTTATGTGCTCACAGATTTTGTGTACCACCGGGATTATGTCGACGCAAGGGCCTCTTGATACCCGGCCGCGATACCGAGCGGATCCTCATGCGCATCGACTCGCCGGAAAGGCGCCACGACCGTCCACCCGGGACCGGTGCGCACGGACCGCGTTCACGGCAGCCAACAGCATCCCGACGCCGATCAGGATCGCACCCCGCAGCCACACCTCCCCGTCGATCCGAGTGAACAGGAACAAGCAGGAACCCAGGCCCAGCCAGGGCACGACGGTGGGCACTCGGAAGTGCTCCGCTTGCTCGCCCTCACGCCGCAAGATCAGCACCGACACGTTGACTGCCGCGAAGACGACCAGCAGTAACAACACCAACGTCTCGGCGAGCGAGGCGACCTCCCCGGTCGACGCCAGCAGCAGCGACACAGCCGCGGTCACCCCGATCGCCACCCACGGCGTCCGGCGTCCCGGCAGGATTCGGCCCAGCGCGCTCGGAAGCAGCCCCTCGCGGGCCATGCCGTAGGCCAACCGCGAGGCCATGATGCCGGTCAGCAGGGCCCCGTTCGCCACAGCGACCAAGGCGACCACCGCGAACAGCTTCTCCGGGACACCCCCGGCCAGTCGCACCACCTCGAGGAGTGGACCGCTCGAGTTCGCCAGCTGATCGGTGGGTACGACCGCACCGGCCACCAGCCCGATCAACAAGTACACGCCACCGGCGGTGAGCAGCGCCCCGAAGAGCGCTCGCGGATAGGATCTGCGCGGATCGGCCACCTCCTCCGCCAGGTTCACGGAGGTCTCGAACCCGACGAACGAATAGAAGGCCAGGACCGCACCCGCGAGGGTCGCACCGACAGCGCCCTGCTGCGCCGTCCCCAACTCGGCGAGCCGGCCCGGGTCGGCGTCGCCCCGGATGACCACCCACGCTCCGAGCCCGATGACCACGACGAGCCCGCCGAGTTCGATCAGCGTCGCGGCGACGTTCGCGCCGAGGGACTCTTTGATCCCATAGACGTTGAGCAATGCCAACACGGTGAGGAACACCACTACGACCAGCACGGTCGGCAACGTCACCAGCGCACGAAGGTAGTCCGCGGCGAAGGCCCTGCTCAGCGCCGCCACGGACACGACACCCGCGGCGAGCATGCAGAAACCGGCGAGCGATCCGGCCGCCGGTCCGAGCGCCCGGCCGGTGTAGTGGGCCGAGCCGCCCGCCTTCGGATACTTGGTCGCCAACTCGGCATACGAGCCTGCCGTGAGACAGGCGAGACCGAGCGCGACCAGCAGCGGCAGCCAGACCGCGCCAACCGATTCCCGCGCGATGGCCCCGACCAGCACATAGACGCCCGCGCCCAGGATGTCACCGAGGATGAAGAAGAACAGCAAGGGCGTGCTCACAGCCCGTCGCAACGAATCCACCACAGGGCGGCGGATACCCGCGCTATCGGCGCTGAACCGGGCGGCGAACGCACCCTCATGGGCGGGGTCGTGTCACCGGCTTCCGGGCGGCGCCTGGACGCGCGTCGTCGGGTTTCGGGTTCACCGTGGGGCCGTGACAGCCCCACGGTGAACAACTCAGATGCCGAACGGTGCGGCGTAGCGGATGGTCCCGCTGGGCAACGGGTACCGGGTATCGAGGGTGAGGGCCATCATCGCCTCGTCCGGGACTTCGATGGTCAGGCCGATCCCGTGCGCGGAGGCACGGGTGAAGCCGAACCGGGGGTAGTAATCCGCGTGCCCGAGGACCGTGACGAAGTGTTCACCCTGCTCCGCCGCGGCATGTAGGGCGGCACGTATCGCCGCCGTACCGGCTCCGGTGTTCTGGTGCTCCGGCCACACGGCCACCGGGCCGAGGCACAAGGCGGGAGTGTCACCGATGTGGCAGCGGGTCAGCAGCGCGTGCCCGACGGGTGCGCCGTCGTGATCGGTGGTGACGATGGACAGGCCCTCGATCCACGCCGGGTCGGTGCGCAATGCCTCGACCAGGTCGGCCTCGAGTGCGGTGTCGAAGGCCGCCAGATCGATCCGACGGATGACAGGGATATCGGCGCTGGTCTCGGCACGCGTCATCCAGGTTTGACGAATCGTCATCGTAGGAAGAATTCCTTCGTGTTCGTGTAGGGCGCCGCGGCGACTCGCGCGGCGGCGAACGGAATACGAGTCAGGCCGCTGGCCGGAGCGTGGGGAGTACCCGGACGCTCTGCCCGGCAACGGCTTCGCGCGCCGCCATCAACCCACCTCCGATACTGCTACCGATCGACACGAACAAGCGGAACCTACCACATTCCGGACACACCACCGCAGTCATATTTCATGGAGAGCCGGGAAGGCGCGAGGCTGCGAATCCACCGAGAACTGTTCCGTGACAACGCTTCCGGCGGTTCCTATGGGCGGGACCGGATTCGTCCATGCTCGCCGCGGAGCCCGAGGGATGATGGCCGGCATGAAGCTACGCGTCGTCACCGAACCGCACGCCCGAGTGGACCAGCGGCCGGGTCGAGCCGGGCCTGGGCGGCGGCTGGTTCGCCGAGGAGCACGCGGCCTACGGCATCCCGTTCCCGCAGGACAGGTTCGCCCGGCTCGAAGTGCAACTGGCCATCATCACGGGCCTGTGGTCGACCGAACTCGGTCGAACTCATTGCCGCCCAGGTGCTCCCACAGCTCTGATGGTTCGGATCGATCGTCCGCACACCGATCGCCGCCGCAATCCGTCCCGCGGTGTACCCACGGCACCTGCGGCTACTCGCGCCGAGCCGCGTCCCGGCCGATGCGCACGGACGCGTAATATCCTGCGCGTCGTGTCGGTGATGGCCAATGGGAGGTCGGTGAGCAGTGGATAGCGCGCCGTCGGCCACACCCGGGAGTAGTACGGCGACCTCGGGTCCGTCGACTCTCCGGACGTCTCGGACCAGCAGTCCCGCCGGCCTGCGGTGCGCGGGCGCGGTCGACTTCACCACCCGCGATGACTGGCGCTCCGCTCTGGCGGAGCTGGCCACCGGGGACCACGACGTCCACTTGGACCTGTCCGAGCTGACGTTCATCGATGCCTACGGAACCTCGATTCTGGTAGAAACCGCCACTCGGTCACCGCAGGCACGACGAATCGTGGTGCATCGGCCCCCGGCGATGATGCTTCGTGTCCTCGGAGTGTTCTGGCCCTCCCTACACACGATCGAGGTAGTGCACACATGAGCATTCCTGGCGCTGCGTCGGCCGCCTGCGATCCGACCGACCCATTCGTGCACCCTGCGCTGTTCTACCGCGACACGGAGGAATACCTCGCGGGCACCATCGGCTTCATCCGCGAAGGGCTCGCGAACGACGAACCGGTCGCGGTGGCGGTTCCCGGCCCCAACCTGGCCCTTCTGCGCGCAGAACTGGGTTCCGACGCCGACGCGGTCCGCCTGATGGACATGACCGTCGAAGGCCGCAACCCGGGCCGCATCATTCCCGGAGTGCTTCGCGCCTTCGCGGACGAACACCCGTCCGGACGCGTGCGGATCATCGGCGAACCCATCTGGGCCGGACGCTCGTCGCTGGAGTATCCGGCGTGCGTTCAGCACGAAGCTCTGATCAACGCGGCGTTCACCGGACGGGAAGTGAGCATCCTGTGTCCCTATGACACCGAGCGCCTGTCACCCGAGGTCTTGGCCGACGCGCACGCCACTCATCCCGTCCTCATCGACGGCACCGGCCGGCGAACGAGCGCCGAGTACGACCCCGACCACATCGTCGACTCCTATAACCGGCCGCTCCCGCCCCCACCGGCCACCGCCGCCGGCGTGGCCTTCGACGCGACGTCACTCGCCCAGGTCCGGCACCAGGCCACCGACTACGCCCGCCGCGCGGGCATGCCCGAGAACCGCTTGATCGATCTCGAGCTGGTCGTCGCGGAGACCACCACCAATTCCGTCGTCCACGGCGGCGGGCACGGAACGCTGACGATGTGGACCGACGAGAACCAGCTCCGCTGCCAGATCAGCGACAAAGGCCACATCACCGATCCGCTGGCGGGCCGCCTGCCCGCGGCTTCCTTCCGGCCGGGCGGTCGCGGCCTGTTGCTGGTCAACCATCTCACCGACCTCGTACGCATTCACACCACCCAGCACGGCACCACCATCCAGGTCTACTTCGGTTTCGACACAGCTGCGCCGTAGCGCCGTGACGGTGGGTACTCAGCGCAGGGTGAGCGGTGTCTCGGACTCGACGCGGGTCAGCTTTTCCGGGTTGCGGACGAAGTAGAGGCCGGTGATGCGATCGGCCTCGACATGGAAGGCCATGATGCCGTCGAGCACGCCGTCCAGGCGTAATGCCAATGCCGGGTTGCCGTTGACGAGGATGGGTTCGCAACTGAGTACGGCCTCGATCCTGACCTTGCCGGTACCGCCGGTGATGTAGCGGGCCACCTTCTCGGCGCCGATGAGCATCGAGACACCGCCCGAGCGAGCATCGTGACAAGAGAGTGACGCAGATCACTGATCGCTCGACCCGAACGCCGTTCGGCGATGGCAGCTCGTCGGCTCAGAACGCGTAGCGCACCCTCAGCCAGGGCGTCCGCTGGGCGATGAGGTCGGTCAGAGTCCGGACTCCCGCGGCTTTGACGTTGTTGCGGTAACGCACGTTCCACATGCCCGTTCGAGAGCGCTTGGCCTGCTGGATCGGCGGTTGCCACAAGAGGTTCTCGGCCTTCGGGTGCCAGCCGAGGTTGACCTCGTGCAGTTGCTCGTTGTGGGTGAGCATGATGATCTCCGCGGCGGCCTGGGCCTTGAAGGCGGAGCCCGTGCCGTCGGCGAGCTGCTCCAGCAGCTCCGCCCAGTCCTCTTCCCAGCCGGCGCGGACGACGACGGGCGAGAAGTTGACGTGCACCTCGTAGCCGGCTGCTACGAAGTCGTCGATCGCGGCGATGCGCTGCCGGATCGGCGTGGTGCGCAGGTCGAGCAGGTGGGCGTCGGCCTCCGGCATAAGCGAGAACCTGATCCGGGTCCGGCCGCGGGGGTCGAGGTCGAGCAGGTCGCGGTTGACGTACTTGGTGGCGAACGAGGCCTTCGCGGTGGGCCACGCGCCGAACGCCGTGATCAGATCGGTGACATTGTCGCTGACGAGGGCGTCGACCGAGCAGTCGCTGTTCTCGCCCAGGTCGTAGACCCACGCGTGGGGGTCGCACTGGTTCGGCACGGTCTTGGGCCCCTGCCTTCGCACATGACGCTCGAGGTAGCCGACGATCTTGTCGATGTTCGTGAACACCGTGATCGGGTTGGCGTAGCCCTTGCGGCGGGGGACGTAGCAGTAGGCGCACGCCATCGCGCAGCCGTTGGACGTCGAGGGTGCGATCCAGTCGGCCGAGCGACCGTTCTCCCGGGCCGTCAGCGACTTCTTGACCCCGAGCACGAGGTCCTCGGTCTTGACCCGGACCCAGCGGTCGACGTTGCCCGCGTTGCCGTGCAGCTGGTCGATATTCCAGTGCGAGGCGACGGTGATGATCTCGGCGTCGGGGAAACGCGCACGCACCTGCTGCCCGCGCGGGCTCGCCAGCGCGTCCGGTTCGGCCCACAGGCGACGGACGTCCAGCAGGCGCGGACCCGAGGTGGGCCGGGAGGGGTCCGGAGCTGTGGTGGATCGAGTCATAGCACCTGCCTACTCCACCCCACCGACATTCCGGTGGGGCGGAAGAGCCGCGGAGGAACCCTCGCTCATCGCAACCGAACCGTACCGAAAGGGGCGAGAATCCCGCGACCGTCGACCGCGGCTTCGCGCCCCCACGCATCGCCACCCCCGACATGTGACCCACCGCTGCGGGAGTGGCTTCGAGAGATCCTGGTAGACCCCGGTTGCCAGCCGGGGTTGCCCACGCTGTCACTGCCCTGTGCGCTGTCATCGACCCTAGTGTCGCATCAAAAATGTCCGATACCAACACTTTCCGCGTGATTGTGGTGTCGAATTGCCGTTGATCGTTGGTGTTGTAGTCGACCGGTGTAACCAGTCAGGAGTGCGCGCGTGCCACGTCAGATCGATTCGGCTGTTTTCCCCCATCTGGATGCGGACCTCGACCGCGTCCGTGACGTCCTCGGCCCCGTGCAGTTGCGGGGCAGGCCCGAGCTGGCCGCGCTCACCGACGACGGGGCCGACACATACCGCCGCCTGGTCCGCCCTACCTTGACATTGTTGTCGTACTACCTGCTCACCGACCCCGAGGTCCCGGCCGACGACCGGGTGGTGCGGGCCGCTGCCGCCGTCGAGTTGCTGCATCTGGGATCGCTCTACCACGACGACGTCGTCGATCACGCGTACGAGCGCCGAGGCCGTCCCAGTGCCAACGCGGTCTGGGGTTCGCATATGGCCGTATTGGGCGGAGACTCCGTGATACTCACGAGCGTGCGCATGCTGGCCGAACTCGGCTCGCGCGAAGTTCTCGCGGGGGCGATCGCGGGTGAGCAGATGTGCGCGGGGATGGTGATCGAGGCCGCCGACCTCTACGTAGCGTCCCGCGACGAGCGGTCCTATTTCGACGCGATCGACGGCAAGACCGCGGCGGTGCTGTCGCTGGCCTGCCGGGTGGGCGCGATGCAGGCCGGCCGCTCCGAGGACGAGGAGGAGGCGCTGGCTTCGTTCGGTCGACACTTCGGGCTGGCCTACCAGCTGTATGACGACATCCTCGACCTGACCTCGACCTCCGAAGAAGCGGGCAAGCCTGTCAACACGGATCTGCCCGAGGGCATCTACACCCTCCCCGTGATCCGCGCCGTTGCCCGCGACGACGACCTTGCCCGCCTGCTGCGCAGAGCGATGACGCGTGAGCAAGCCGCACATGCGCGCGAGCTCGTCATCGCCTCCGGCGCCGTGGACGAAGCACGAGCGAAAGCCGATGAGTTCCTCGACCAGGCCGCCGGTCAGCTCGCCGCCCTGCCCGTGGACACGCGCACCCGCCACGCGATGACCGCCTACGCCGGGTCCGTACTCGACCGGAGAACGCCTGGCCCCGCGGTTCCCCAGCAGTCGACACAGACACCCCAGGCGCACAGCGATGTCCTCCCGCCGCAGGTCGCGGAATCATTGCGGAGCTGGATGGTGGACACCGGCTTCGTCGCCTCCCCGGGCGAGGCCGACTACCACCGGTGGATAGGAGCGATCCGGATCCCGCGACACTGGGCCCCAGCGATATCTCCGGCCGTCGAACAGACCGCCTACCGCATGGCGGTGCTGCTCCTTGCATGGGACGACCTGTTCGAGGATCCGCAACTGACCGACCCCGCGGCCATCACCGCGCTGAAGCGTGGCATGGTGGCGACACTGCGCCAGGACCCGGAGAAACCGTGGCGGCCCGGTGCGATCCCGACGGCGTGGGCGAGTTTGTGGCCGCGCCTGCGAGAAGGCCGCAGCACCCGCTGGCAGGAGCAGTTCCTCGACGGCCTCGAGGACTGGTGCGAAGCCTGCGAACGCGAAGCGCACCATCGCATCAACGGCTACATCCCGCCCACGGCCGACTACCTGCCGCTGCGGATGTCGACCAGCGGGATCGACACCGCCCTCGCCTGCATGGAGGTGCACCAGGGCCGGGAACTGCCGTCGCAGCTGCGCAACCACCCCGTGATCCGCCGTCTCGAGGAACTCGCCTTCTGGGTGACCTTCGTGGAGAACGACCTCGCGGGGTTGGATCAGGACGAGGCCGACCAAGTCCCCTACAACCTGGTCAGGGCGGTCCGTCACGAGACCGGCTGCACCCGCGGCGAAGCCGTGGAGCAGGTGCAGCGCCAGGTGGCGGATCAGCGCGCCCAGCTCGAGGCGCTGCTCCGCTACGTCCCCGCCCTCTTGCGCGTGCTTCCCGGGCTGTCGGGCAAGGGGAAGGACTACGCGGAGATTTACACGAACATGACCCGCGTCGGGCTCTGGGCGCGTGAGAGCGATCGGTACGAGCAGAATTCCGGTCCCGCGGTTTCCGCGGCGCCGGACTTGGAACGCTTGCGCCGCGAGGTCTACTACTACCCGGCCGCCGAACCGGCTCCTGCCGTGCCGTAAGTCCCGCAGCGGGTGAAGCAGGATGTGGCCCGCGTGATTCACCGAGGTGGACGCGCGGGACACTCCCTCAGTTCTTCACCGGCTGCCGGGCTTTCGTCGGTCCAGGGAAGCGGATCCACGTCGTAGGTCGAAGCGACGAGCGGGTGCGCAGATGGAATGCAACCAGTCCGACGAGGGTGCACGCGGTGAACCAGGCCAGTTGCACGGCGAAACCCCCCAACGGCGTGGTGTCGGAGAAACCGGCCGCGGTCGAAGCCTGCATCGCCCCGTAGGAGGGCAGCCAGCGCACGAATTCGCTGTCCGCCCCGGCGCTGGCGATGGGGTTCTGCACGGCCAGGTCGACACAGCTGATCATCGCGATGGCGAACATCCCCTCCACCTCGCGGCGCAGCAGCGCGCCGAGGGCGACACCGAGGGCCCCGTAGGTCAACGCCGCGCAGAAGAGCGCCGCAGCGAGTACGACGGGCTGCCGGGGCGCCCAGTAGCAGCAGATGACAGCGGTGGCGTACGCGCAGACCACCATCGAGGCCACCACCAGGCAGGCGATCTTCGCCAGAGCCAGCGCGACCCGGGGAAATCCGGCCATCGACAGACGCCGGTCGAATGCTCCGCTGCTGAAAGTCGCCGCGAACATCATGAACCCGATGATCAGCGAGACCGCGGTGAGGGCGCCGCTGATCTGGGCGAGTTCATTGCCATCGGCGCGCAGGACGAGACCGGTGTCCCGAAGCCGGAACGGTACCTCGACATCCGTGACCGCCACGCGCACCAGAGTGATCAATATCGGGACGAAGACAGCCACCAACAGCATGGCGAACCGATTGCGCGCATGCTCGACGAGGCCGTACCGCGTGGCGATCACGAACAGCCGCACACCGTCGGTCATCCTGCCTCCTGCCGTACTCCTTGTAGGACGCCGTCGTGCAGCCGCCACACCTGGTCCAGCTTGTCGGTGTCGTGGGCCAGATGCGAGACGACCAGAACGGAGCGACCGGTGTCGCGGAACTGCGCGACCAGATCCCAGAAACGCAGATACGTCTCCCAGTCGAAACCCTGGTACGGCTCGTCGAGCAGCAGAACCTGCGGATCGTGCATCACCGCCAGCGTCAGGTTGAGCTTCTGCCGTGTGCCGCCGCTCAGCGTCGCGACCCGCTCACCGGCATACTCGGAGAAACGCAGGATCTCCATGGTCTTCTCGGCCCGCCGCAGGTCCGGGATCGCATAGGCCGCGGCGAAGAATTCCAGGTGCTGCCGAACCGTGAACGCGTCGTTGAGGACCACCTGTTGCGGGCAGTAGCCGAACCTCCCACGGTGCCGAACCACTCCCCGGTCCGGTCGCAGCCCTCCGGAGAGGACCTTCAACAAGGTGGATTTGCCCACCCCGTTCTCACCGACAATTCCCACCAGCGCTCCCGCGGGCAACACGAAGTCGATGCCACGCAGCACCAACCGCCTGCCATATGAGTGGTGAACGTCCGCCACTTCCATGATCGCCCCTGCCTGCTGCCGATGTATTGGCCCGGCGGCCGTTCGCATGCTATCAATCGACGACGAAAACCCGTGCCACTATTGCCATTTCGCGGCAATCACCCTCCGATAGAGGCAGGGCCCGGGCGCGATGACGGACTCGGCCCCCGAGTCGACCGAGGCCATTTCGTCGGGCTACCGGGAGACGTCGGCGCGGCCGCGGGCGGCGCGCTGCCTGTCGTCGACTATTTCGGTGCGGCGCACAGCCATTGCCTCGGCGGGACAGCCGCCGGTGGTGAGAGCGCGGTAGACGGCGTGTGCGTCTTCGAGTGCGTCGCGCGCGCCGACGCCGGCCGCGGGGGTGATCGCGTGGTCGGCGTCACCGATGAGCAGGAGCGGCAACGTCGGCTGGGCGGCGGCGGCGAGGGGCACGTTGCGCGCGTTGCTGACGTGGACGGAGTCGGTCTTGTCGAGCAGGGGGCCGACCAGGTCGTTGATGGATGGCGTGGCCCGCAGGACCGTGTCGGTCCACTCGCTGGTGGGGCGCACGCCCGCGTCGTCCGGGCCGTCCAGAGGAGCGCGGGCTATCCGGATGAACCAGTGGGCGGCGTGTCCGGGCCGCCAGATGTGGCCGAACGTGCTGGCGGCTGCCCCGGTGGCGTCCAGCTCGGCGAAGAAGTGCAGTATCCGGGGTTCGGTGTCCGGTTCTACCGACGTGGAGGTCATCCCGTAGAGCACGATGTCTCCGGCGTAGACGGGGGCGCGGTCGGGTTCGAGGCGTGCCCGGACGACGGAGTCGATGCCGTCGGCGGCGATCACGATGTCATCGGTGGTGCTCGATGAGCCGTCGGCGTGCTGTATCCGGCATCGCCCGGACTGGTCGACGGCCACGTCGGCGATGCCGCAGTCGTATCGGAGATCAGCGCCTGAGGTGGCGAGGAAGTCGTTGAGCACCTCCATCAGCGAGCTGCGGAGCCAGAACCGATGACCGCGGCTCATCGCGGCGTGGCGGCCGTTGCTGCCGACGTATTCGAGGGCGCCGACCGGATAGGAGGCTTCGTTCACCGCGTCGTCGTCGATGCCGAGGTCGCGTAGTACCGAGTGGCCCCGTTCGTCGATGAACAGGAACGCGCCGCCGGTGGCGTCGCGCGGTTGCCGCTCGTACAGCGTGACCCGATCGCCTCTGCGGGCGAGGGCGCCGCCGAGGACGGTCCCGGCAATCCCTCCGCCGATGATGGTCACCATTCGAATCTCCTACTCGGGCAGGGAATTGAGCATCCGGGAGAAAGTCACGCTGAACGAATATGCTGACGCACGCACATCGTGCCATCGCAACCACTCGCCGGTGGCGAAATCCGCGATCACGAAGACGCCACTCTCCCAAGCGGTATCAGGATGCACGCAACCGGTGCCCGTGGTCTGTCCGGGTCCGGTCGACACGGAGATCGAAGGTCGCCCTTGACCGTTGACTTCCGGTTCGGGAGGGTGATCGGCGAGCGGTGCAGAGTGCGTGGCCTCGGGGCAACGATCTGGTCCGCGGTTGATGTCATGGAGGTGCTGACGGTGACCGGTCGGGTGCCCGAAGGTCGGATGGCACGCAGCGGCAGGCTGGGCCGGCTGGCTGCGGGACAGGCGGTGCGGACTGTCGGCACGCGGTTGTCGATGATCGGAAGGACCGAGGAAGCCCGCCAGGTTCTCGCGGAGCGTGCGACGTTGCAGACCGCGCAGCAGATCGTCACCGTGCTCGGGGGTATGAAGGGCGCGGCGATGAAGCTGGGCCAGATGTTGTCGGTTCTCGATGTCGACCTCTTCCCCGAATCGCACCGCGAACTGTTCCGGACGAAACTCGGCGAACTCCGCGACCGCGCGCCGACGGTGCCTTTCGCAGTGATGCGGCGAGTCATCGAGGACGATCTGGGGCCGTTGGGCCGTGTCTTCGCGGACTTCGACGAGACACCGATCGCCGCGGCCTCGATCGGCCAGGTATATCGGGCGCGGTTGCGTGACGGACGGGCAGTCGCGGTCAAAGCGCAATACCCCGGCGTGGACAAGGCCATCGACGCGGACATGCGCAACCTGGAACTGCTCACGAAGTTGTGGAGATCCGCCCTGCCGAGCGCGGGCGACAGCGCGGTACTGGACGAGATCTCCCGCACCATCGGCCAGGAGCTCGACTACCCCCGCGAAGCCCGCATCCAGCACCGGGTGGCGATGCGCTACCGCGACCATCCGTTCATCACCGTCCCCGACAGCGTCGAAGAGCACTGCACGCGGCATGTTCTGGTGACCGAGCTCATCGAAGGCAAATCGTTCCAGCACGTCCAGACCCTGCCCGCCGCCGAACGTGATCGTATCGGCGAGCTGATCTACCGCTTCTACATCAGTTCGCTGTTCCGCGACAGCGAGTTCTGCGGCGACCCGCACCCGGGCAACATCCTGCTCGCCGACGACGGTCGGCTGGCATTCGTCGATTTCGGGCTCTACAAGCGCATGGACCCCGTTCACGTCGACTTCGAACGCGCGGGTCTGCGGGCTGCCTGCGAACACCGCGCCCAGGACCTGTACGAGGCGTGGGCCGGGCGCGGCATCATCGACTCGAATGCGGACCTCACCGCGCAGGAATGCCTGGAGTACGTGTGGGCCGCCGCGGGATGGCATCTGCTCGACGAGCACATCACGATCACTCCGGAAGTCGCCACTGCCGCGGTGGCTTTCGCTGTCGACCCGCGCGCCGCCGAGTTCCGCGGCATGCACCACCAACTGCTCCCGCCCGAGCACGTCTTCTCCCGCCGCGCAGACCTGTTCACCTTCGCCACTCTCGGCCAGCTCCACACCACCAACAATTGGCATCAGCTCGCACGCGAGTGGCTCTACCACGAGCCCCCCGCGACCGAGATCGGGCAGGCGATCGAACGATCCCGGGGTGGACGACGACCCGACGCGTGAACGCGGGTCCAGACCCCGCGGCGACCCTACTCCGGCGCGGCGGCCTGCATCGTATACCCGCGCCGGCCGCCTGCGGTCCAGGCGACCAGCGCTGAGCGCAGGTACCACAACCCTTTTGCGTCGGAGGGGTCCAGACCGGTGAGCTGGGTGATTCGCCGGAGCCGGTAGTCGATGGTGTTCGGATGAATATGCAACTGCCGGGCGGTGCGCTGACGATTGAGGTCGGTGCTGATGTGCACCTGCAAGGTCTCCAGCAAGTGTGGATATTCGAACAGCGGAGCAAGCCGGCCGCACAGCGCCTCGCGGCCGACTCCGGAACGGGTCAACTGATAGTGCAGCGCCAACTCGGTGAATCGGTGCAGACCGGGCCCGAGGCTCAGCTGTTCCACGGTATCGAGGAGTTCATGCGCTCGCACAGCGGCCGCGGACACCTCATCGGGCACGGCCGAGGCGACGGCCGCGGTGACCGGAACTCGCGCGGCGTCCGCGAGCGTCCGCACGACATCGTCCAGATCCGCGGCGGTCGTCTCAGTGCAGGGAACGAGGATGGTGCCGCCGTCGACCGACAACAGAGAGAGCGCCCGCGCACCGAACAAGCTGGCCAGAGCGGCCTGCAGGCGACGTAGCTTGCGCCGCGCGACCACCTGTCTGTCGAGATGAGGACGATTCTCGTCGGGGTGCTCCGGTACCGCGAGCGCGAGCACGAAATATTCGTCGGCCAGCGGTATGCCGCATTGGCGGGCCATCGCAGACGTCGCGTGGCCGCCGAGCAGCGCCGAGGTCAAGGTATGCACCGAGGTGTGGTGTTCGACGGCCGTGACCTTGCACGCCCGGACGTAGGCTCTGCTGACCGCCGCTGTCGCCAGATGCAGAACCTCCAGCACCGAGGTGGTGCCCGCCCTGACGTCGACACGGCCTGCCTGGCCTGGTGCGGTGAACATCCTGTCCAGCGCGAAGGCGAACCCCGCATGAATCGCGTGCTGGACAGTTCCGATCGGGATCTCCTCGCGTGCCCATCGCGCCGCCGCGGCATCCAGAGCGGCGATGCGGTCCGGCAACACCGCACCATTCCAGCGCTGAATCGCCCACTGCAGGCATGTCCGCACCACCACGGTCAAGTCGGTGTCGGCCGTCGTCCGGCAGGGCGCGGCTGAATCGACCAGGTGGCCGACCACTTCACGAGCCAACCCGCGGAGATCGTCGACCGCGGGTGTGTTGAGCGGAGCCGGCATATCGAGTTCAGGTGGGGCGATGCTCTCGACAGTCACGTGTGGCCTCCTCGTCACCATAGAGCCGCGGTCACCTCACGTCGGGCTACAGCCGCCGGGGAGACGCCGACCGCGCGAACGTCCTCGGTGTCATCGGCAGTTCGCTTCTGCACAGAAACAGTAATCCGAGCGATCGCTCAGCTGCTACTCCGCTCTGAGCAGCCAGATCGGCGACAAAGAAAAAACTTCTACCAGGTGTTATGTCCAACGCCTCGCAGATCTTTCGAGCCTCGCACCCACGAAAGTAGTTACCCACTCACTTTTGCGTGCGGGAACACGTCCGGCATCACCGAGCACGTGTTGCCGGTCGAACGGTGACAGCTTTGCCTTCGGCTTCGAGCCAGGCGCCGATCATCCGGGCGGTCATCTCGATCGCCTCTCTGCGTTCGCGGCTGTCCACATCCAAGGCGGAAGCGCGCAGCACGGCCGCGAAGCCGGTATTGATGATGACGAACGTCATCATGTCGTACTCGTGGTCGTCACCCGGGCCGAGAACCTGGATCAATACCACCTTGACCAGCAGACGAAGCCGCGGTTCGAACTCTGGAAGACCACTGCTGTAGAACTGAACCCCAGCCACCAGCGCGCGCACCAACTGCGCGTTCTCGACCAACTCCGCGGTGATCGTCTCCAGGACGTCGATCATTATCTGCTGGACCGATTTGTCCGCGAGGCCGAACACCTGCTGGGTGAACCGCCGCTCGATCGTCTCGAGCAACCGCGCGAGCAGCTCCTCGACCAGCACGGCACGATCAGCGAAATACCGATAGACCGTACCGATGCTCACCCCCGCCTCCGCCGCGATCCGGTTGGTCGAGGTATCGGCGATACCGCGCTCCCCGAACAATCGCGCCGCGGTATCCAGGATGTGCTCCCTCGTCGCCTTGGCACGCTCCTGAGTCGGACGACGGCGCTGGCCGACCGCTTTCGACGGCATCGCACCCCTCCTGCCTGCAATCCAACTAGAAATGAGCAATGCTCATCCTACGGACCACGAGCCTCGTCGCCTCAGGAGCCGGACTGGTGGTCACTTGGCGGCGCGACCCCGGATGGGCGGCAAACGTCCTGCGCGATCGATCCGCTGAACTCGACTCATGGGCTGGGATTCGCGGCCGTCCCCTCGACAGAGCCTTGCCGACGGTACCGAGCCCGAGCAATGCCGCGGCGGTAGGGCTCGAACTGTGCCGATATGTCAACAATGTAGCTCTACACTCATGACACCATCGGAGATTCCGATGACGAAGGAGGCATCCGAAGATGGCCGACGTTCCGATCCGCCGCCCGAACTCTCCCGCGGGAGACCGGCGGCCCGACCGCGCCGCCACCGGTCGGGGCAACGGTCCGATCACCAGGACGACCGTGCTGACAGC
>NZ_VUOT01000049.1:0-35189 GCF_009829295.1 Nocardia sp. CY15 | reverse complement strand
ATCAACAGGCAAGGGGCACAACCCCGATCGGTGAACCAGTGGTGGCATGCAGGCGCCGGAGACCCGAATTCTCACCCCGGCCGGCCGTGCCGGGCGAGGGCTTCGAGCCCGTCACCGAGTTTGAATGTTGGTGCCGCCCGCGGTGGTGACACTGACACCCACCGGTCCCGCTGCCGCGCCCGCGGGCACTGTCACCGTCAAGGTGCTGTCGTTGACCACCGTCGGGGTCGCGGCGTTGGCGCCGAAGTTCACCGCGGTCGCGGTGGACAGGCCGGTCCCGGTGATCGTGACGGTATTACCGCCCGCGGTGACACCGGAGACCGCGGACAGGGCGGACTTGAACGGCGCCCCGACATAGAAGAACGACAGCGGGTTGCTGGTCCCTCCTGGAGTGGTCACGGTCACCGGGACCGTGCCCGACCCGGATGGGGAGGTGACGGTGACCGAGGTCGGTGTGTTCGCGGTGATGGTGGCCAGCTTGGTGCCGAAACGCACCGCGGTGGCACCAGCGAGGTTCGTGCCGGTGACGGTGACCGTGGTCCCGCCTCCGGTCGACCCCTGATTGGGAGAAATAGGCATGACGCTGCCTCCTGGTCGATACGGCACCGGGAGTGATCCCCCGGATTCTGTTGCGGGCCCGCACTTTCCATTAACCCCCACAACCGGTAGCCGAGATAGACCCGCACAGGTCCGATTTCGTCCGTTCTCAACAGCCGGGCTGCTGCCGCTGCTGGCGATGTTCTTCGGAGTAACCTTCGGCGCCCGCGCGATCGCCGGTGACGAGGAATCCGGGTACCTGGATCTGCTGCTGGCGTATCCGGTCAGCCGCACCGGGCTGGCCCTGTAACGCTTCGCCGCCCTGGCCACCGGTGCCGTGGCGATCGGAGTGACGGTCTTGCTCGGAATGATGGCGATTCGCTCGTCAGCCGATCTCGATTCGATCAGCATCGGCGAGTTCGCCGCCCAAAGCCTCAACCTGATACTGCTGGCAATCGTTCTCGGCGCCTTGGCGATCGGGGTCGGCGCCGCGACCGGAAGGCGCGGCCCGGTCCTCGCTGGAACCGCGGGCGTCGGAGTGCTCGCCTACGCCGCCAACAGCCTCGCCAGTGTCATCAATGCCGACTGGCTGAAGTATCTCTCGCCGTTCCACTACTACATCGGCGGAGAACCGCTGCGCAACGGAATCCAATGGACCGACGCCGCCGTCCTGGATGTGATCTCGGTGGTCCTGGTCGGGGCCGGCCTCCTTCGTTTCAACCAGCGCGACCTGGCCAACTGACCACGCGCGAGGGCGTCGTCACACTGCGGCGCCCTCGCCGCCTGCAAATGGCGACGCGACTGCGAGAAGGAAGGCGTGCAGCTTCAGGCATCCTCGACGTTCCAGAGTGGATAGCCAGCCACGGTGAAGACGGCGATCGAATGACGGCTGGGAACTCGCGTGATCGCCGACCTCGCCGGCGACTGCTCGGAAACTCAGCGCCGAGCTGGGCACTGCGGCCTGGGCGAGTGTCCGCCGCTGCCGCTTGTCGGGCTTATCAAGCGGTCCATCCAGCGCTCTACGCGCATACCTGCGCAGGCATGCTCCTCCGCGCGCACCGGAGGCTGTGGATCTCGGCTGCGGTGGTCGTGCGTATCGCGGCGGGCAAGGGGTAGGCGGTACATGCACCTACTTCGACGAATGGAGGCGTCATGAGGGACGTCGACGACAATGTTTCTGCAGGAGGCGGCCGTAGGCTTCGGATTCCACGTAGCCGTGGAGCCCTCGGCGGGCTCGCGGTGCTACTCCTGGGGATTTGGGGTGCGCTGATCCCGTTCATCGGGCCGTCTTTCGATTTCGCATTCACTCCGGACGAGCCATGGGTGTGGACGGCGGCGCGCGGGTGGCTCCAGGTATTGCCCGGCGTCACCGCGGCCATCGGTGGATTGCTCATGTTGGTGAGCCGTAATCGACTTGTGGCGAGTTTCGGCGGGTGGCTGGCAGTGGCGGCGGGCGTGTGGTTCGTGATCGGGCCGCAACTGGCGGGGCCGCTGGGAATCGGGGATGTCGGTGACCCCGTCGCCACCTCCGGATACGACAACTGAAGCAGAACATCTGCGCAATGTATCGAACGTAGGCCACGTGCGGCATGTGGTCGGTTCCCGGTCCCGTCCACGTTGCTTCGACAGGGCTGAACCGGTTGGCATCCCCCAACGCGGGATCGCTCGCGGCCACGACCGGACCCTCTGTCGAAAGGCCGCGGCGACGGCCACGGTGGCGTATCTTTCTTCTCAGGAGCGCCGGGAAGTCTGGTCGGCATGTCATATCCGCCGACCTTGGAAGGGCTTCCATGTCTACTGCTGCAGCGGCGCTGTCTGCGCGCGCCACCGATACCCGCGCAGCCGTTTCGATCGAGCATCTGTCCAAACGCTTCGGCCGCACCGTCGCGGTCGAGGACCTCACCTTGGACGTCGCTCCCGGCGAGGTGTTCGGGTTCCTCGGGCCCAACGGGGCGGGGAAGTCGACCACCATCCGGCTGCTTCTCGGCCTGATCCGACCCACCGCCGGCACGGTGCGGGTGTTCGGCGCCGACGCCGCCGATGTGCGACGTGCCCACCACCACCTCGCATACGTGCCCGCCGACGTCGCCTTGTGGCCGTCGTTGACCGGCGCCGAGACCCTCGAGCTGCTCGCCCGGGTAGGGCCGGGCACCGACGTGGCGTATCGCGACGAGCTGATCGACCGCTTCGCCCTCGACGTGGACAAACCCGCCAAGACCTACTCAACCGGCAACAGGCAGAAAGTCGCTTTGATCGCGGCGTTCGCTTCCCGGGCGCCGCTGCTGGTCCTCGACGAGCCGACCAGCGGGCTGGACCCCTTCATGGAACGCGAGTTCCGGCACTGCGTCGCCGAAGCCCGCGATCGCGGGCAGACAGTGTTTCTCAGTTCGCACATGCTCGGCGAGGTCGAGGCGTTGTGCGATCGGGTCGCGATCCTGCGCTCCGGCCGGCTCGTGGAGATCGCGACCCTGGCCGAGCTGCGCCGGCTGCGCCGCACCATCGTGGAAATCACCTACCAGGGCCAGGCGCCGACGTTGAGCGACGTGGACGGTGTCGAGGCCGTCGAAGCACTCGACGAAGGACGAATGCGGTTCACGCTGTCCGGGCCCGCGGCACCGGCGCTGCGCGCCCTCGCCGCGGCACAAGTGACGGCACTGTCCTCACGCGAACCCACCCTCGAGGAGATCTTCCTCGACTACTACGGGCAGGCACGGCAATGACCGCCACCACGGCCGGCTCGCAACCGGTGAACGTCCCTGCGCCGGGGCGGGCAGCGGCCCGGCTCACCCGACGCCAGGCGCGGCGCGGGGCAGCGATCGTCGCGCTCACCGCCACCGGCCTGTCGGCTCTCGTCGCGGCCCAGTACCGCACCACCTTCGCCGACACCATGGATTCCGATGCCCTGCACGCATTGGCCGAGAACCCCGCCGTGCGCGTCCTGTTCGGCGCTCCGCTCGCCCTCGACGATCCGGGCGGGTTCACCGTCTGGCGCACCGGCACCCCCGTCATGGTGCTGTGCGGCGTATGGGCGCTGTTGACCGCCACCCGGCTCACCCGTGGCGAGGAAGAGGCCGGGCATTGGGAGCTGTTGCTCGGCGGCAGGCTCCGCGGGGTGGACCTGCTCGCGCGCTGCGCCGGCACACTGTGGCTGGCCGCCACCGTGATCGCACTCGGGGTCGGGGCCGGGCTGGTCGTGACCGGCACCGACCCCGCCGGAGCGGTCCTGCACGCGGCATCGGTGTTCGCCACCACCGCGATCTTCGCGGGCGTGGGACTGCTCGCCGCGCAACTGTTGCCGTCGCGGGCAGCGGCCACCGGGCTGGCCTCGGCCGTGCTCGGGGTGTGCCTGCTGCTGCGCATGCTCTCCGACGGTGTCGCCGCGCTCGCCTGGACTGCGTGGCTGACCCCGTTCGGCCTCGCCGCCCGCAGCGCACCGTACGCGGACAACCGGGTCGCACCGTTGCTCGTCCTGCTCGGGTTTGCGATCGTGCCGGCCGCGTGCGCTCTCGTCACCGCGGCAGGACGTGACCTCGGCGGCGCCGTGATCGACCTGTCCGACACCCGGGCAGCCCGGACCCGTCTGCTCGGATCGGTGGCCGGTTTCGCTGTACGGCGTACTGTTGCGCCCACCACCGGGTGGGCGGTCGGGATCGCCGCCTACTTCCTGCTGATCGGGGCGCTGATTTCCTCGATCCTCCAATTCTTCGACAAAAACCCCCGTTTCGCCGAACTCGCGGCGACAGCCGGTTTCGGTGGCCTCGCATCGGCTTCCGGGTTCGCCGCGACGATGTTCGCGCTGCTCGCCATCCCGTCCGGGCTCTACGCCGCCATCCGGATCGCAGCCATGGCCGCCGATGAGAAGGCCCGCCGCTGGACCGCCCTGCACGCTCTGCCGCTGTCACGGTACCGCTCGACCGGAACAGAAATCGCCGTCACCGCCACCGGGCTCGCAGTCCTGCTGTTCACCGCCGCGGTCGCGATGTGGGCTGGTGCGGTGCTCACCGGTGCGCCGCTCGGCCTCGGTGAGGCCCTCGCCGGTGCCGCCAACGTCGCCCCGGTGGCCCTGCTCGCGCTCGGCGCCGCGGTCCTGGCACTGGGCTGGTACCCCGACGCCGTCGGTGCGATCGGCGCGGTGCCCGTCGTCGGAGGATTCCTGCTCGACGTCCTAGCTCACAGCATCGGCGCACCTGCCTGGGTCCGCGAAATCTCACCGTTCACCCACCTCGCCGCCGTACCCGCCACCGCACCCGACTGGGCCGCAAGCACCGCGCTCACCACCATCGCCGCCGCCATGGCAGCGATCGGACTCTACGGCTACACCCGCCGCGACCTGAGAGGCTGACCGCTGCAACAAGCTCTTACCGTGGTCCCGCAGGTGCGTCACCGGGCGGTGTCGTCACCCGACGTGCCAGCCAGCCGCGCCTCTCTCGCGGTCGTCGGTTCGACGGCAGGGACACGCGCGGCGCGTTCGCGGCCCACGCCCTATTTCGGGGCGGTGGTTTCGATCGGATCGCTTTACCGTGATTGGCTCGAGGAGCCGTACGTATTCCACATCCCCCAACAGATCGCAACAGTTGTCCACGAGATTGGTTCTATCGGCGATCTGTGACGTCACCGATCGGTGGACCCTGACGTCACTCTCGATCTGAAGATGTTCGTGTTGGCGAATTTTGACGTCGTGATCTTGGTTGCGGTGCAAGGATGCGTGTGCTTCGCCCCATACACATGCGTTGGAGGGAGTCGCCGTGGCCTCGTCAGACGAAGGTCGAGCTCTACGCCGCTATCCGACGTGACGCGCGAGTGGGGATGTCGGGTCGGGCGTTGCAGACGAAGTACGGGGTCGGTTGGCGCACAGTCTAAGCCGCGACGACCGCCGCTTGGCCGAACGAGCGTAAGAAGTATCCAACGCGAGGTTCCAAGCTCGATCCGCCAGAGCCGCTGCCGCCGGGTGACGTCGAGATTGACCGATAATTCCCAGGTCGGCTGGCGGAACGACCCTGTCAGGCGGCGAAGACGGTGCGGACGACGGACTCGTCGCCGTCGACCTCGACCAGCCCGAGAGAGCGGGCATCGATGAGGGAGAAGGCGCCGGCGGCGAGGCCAAGGACATAGGCAGGATCGGCGCGGACGGTGGCATCGAGATGGCGACCGTCTTGCGGGCCGACCTCGAAGCCCGAGCTCGTCGCGCGGAGTTGTAAAGGCGCGTCACCGATCTCGAGACCGACCGTCGCCGAGGGACGAACCTCGACCCGGGTGTCGAGCAAGGCCGGGAGTGCGAGAGCGAGCCACTCAGGGCGAAAGGAATCACCGTCGGCGGGCCCACTGGCCATCAACGGAGTGGACCAGCGAATCAAGCTCTCGATCGGCTGGCGTAACTGGGCACCCCACGGCGTCAGGGCGTACTCGACCACGCTGCCCTCGCCCGTCAGTCGCCGCTCGACCACGCCCGAGGCTTCGAGGTCACGCAACCGGTCGGCGAGCAGGTTGGTCGCGATGCCGGGCAGGCCCTCGATCAGGTCACGGTAGCGGGCGGGCGCTACGAGGAGCTGGCGGACGATGAGCAGGTTCCACCGGTCACCGACGACTTCGAGAGAACGGGCAAGCCCGCAGTACTGGCCATAGCTACGCATCATTTCTACTATCGCTTGATGTTCTAAAGTGTGCGTGAGATGCTCAAGCATACCTTGATGCCGAGCCCTGAGGGGGCCACCATGGCCGATACCACCAAGAGCGTGCGGCCCGGTTGGGTCGATGACGAACTGTTCCCGTTCGAGAGTCGATTCGTCGACATCGGCGGGCATACCGTCCACTATGTCGATGAGGGGTCGGGTCCCACACTGCTGTTCCTACATGGCAACCCGACCTGGTCGTTCCTGTGGCGCGACGTGATCCGCGCACTGCGCGACGATTTCCGGTGCATCGCCCTCGACTACCCGGGCTTCGGTCTGTCGACGGCAAAGCCCGGCTACCGCTACCTGCCAGAGCAGCACGCGGACGTAGTCACCGAGGTCGTCGACGCGCTCAGCCTCGATGGCGTCACGCTGGTCGGGCAAGACTGGGGCGGCATGATCGGCCTGGCGGTCGTGCAGCGACGGCCCGACGTCTTCGATCGGTTGGTGCTAGCCAACACCTGGGCCTGGCCGGTCAACGGCATTCTCCACTTCGAGGCCTTCGGTCGCATCATCGGCGGACTCCCCGTCCGCTTCTTGGTCCGGCGGCTCAACCTCCTCGTCAATGCCTTCATCCCCACAGGCCACCGAAGGCGCAAGCCCACCGCGGCCGAAATGACCCACTACAGCCAGGCGTTGGACACTCCGGAGCGGCGCCAGGCCTCCGCCGTGCTTCCCGGGCGGGTCCTCGCCAGCCGGGACTTCTTCGCCGAGGTCGAGGCCGGGCTGACCAACCTCGCCCACATGCCGACACTGATCGTGTGGGGTGACGCCGACATCGCCTTCCGTTCCCAGGAGCGTGAGCGCCTGGAAGCGACGTTCACCGACCACAGGACCGTGATCGTCGAGGGCGCGGGCACCTACGTGGAGTCCGATGCGCCCGAGGAATTCGTCTCTGCGATTCGAGACTGGGCAGCCAGGCAGCGTGGAGACGCGAGTCGAGCGGGTGAGACAGGCCTATAGGCCTCTCGCCCGCTCGGTCGCGACGGCAGTGCCCGGAAGGGCGCGCCCGATGACGGAACCGCTGCGGCGCATTCCTCTGCGGGACTGAGTGACAAAGCCATCGCGGGCGCGCTCGACCGGCTGATCGAGATCCGCACGCACGGCGCCATCACCGGAAGCGCCTGGCAACCGCGTACTGATTCTGCCCGGAACAGCGGACCTGCCGGCAGGATGGCGCGAAACATGAGCGCGTACTGCCGGACGACCAGACCAGGCGCAAACTGCTGCGCGTGCGCGCGCAGCAGTTTGCGCCACGATCCCTCGACCACATCGCAGTGCCGCGGAAGGGCTCAGACGAACTGGGCGACGCCGTCGAATTCCGCAATTGGTGCGGGTCCACCGACTTCGTATTCGAGCAGGAGCAGGCCGCGACTGGTGGCCTCGTGGCGGGTGAGTCGAAAGCCGGTGGTCGGGCCGGCGCCGCTGAGTAGTCGTCTTCCTGTTCGCAGCACGGTGGGGGCGACAGCGAGTCGGACGATGTCGACCAGGCCGGCGGCGAGCAGGCAATCGCCGAGGTGTGAGCTGCCGTGGATCTGCAATTCGCGGCCCGGTCGACGTTTCAGGTCGACGACGGTGGCGACCGGGTCGCCGGGTAGCAGTGTTGTCGGTTTCCAGCTACCCGCTGTCAGGGTGTTGGAGACCACGTACTTCGGCAGTGCGTTCATTCGCTCGGTGAAGGGATCACGGGGATCGGTGACAGCCGGCCAGTCCCGCGCGAACGCCTCGTAGGTGCGGCGCCCGAGCAGCAGTCCGTCGGCGGCATCGAGCCATTCGGAGGTGCGCTGAATGAACATCTCGTCCAGATAGGGCACCAGCCAGCCACCGCGATCGAAGTCGTCGCTGGTGTCCTCGGCCGGTGAACCGGGTCCCTGGCTGACTCCGTCGAGGGTGACGAACTGGATGAGCGCGAGCTTCATGCCCTGACCTCGCTCTCGACGAGCGCGGTGAGTTGCTCGGTGACCGTCCCCCACCCGTGCGCGAATCCCAGTTCTTCGTGACGAGCCCGCGCGGCCGGATCCCCGTGCCGGACGAGTACCCGGTAGTCGGTGCCGTCCGGGTGATCGCGCAAGGTGATCTCGGCTGTCATCGGCACCGGAGCCCCCGTGGCCGGACGCCAGCTGCTGTCGAGCGCGTTGGTGAACACGAGGCGTTCGCGCTGCTCGACCACCAGGAAACAGGCGTCCAGGTGTGGGACGAATTCCGTACCGTCGTCACTCATCGTGGTTACGAAAGCACCCGCGGGCCTGATCTCGAGTCTTTCGACGCGACACAGGGTCGGCGCGGGAACCCACCACCGCGCAAGGCTGCTCGCATCAGTCCAAGCGTTCCATACGCTCGCACGCGGCGCACGGATGACGCGGTGGACGGTGAGGTCGAGATCAGGATTCATCGGTGGACTCCTTGGTTTCGGTGAGGAATTGCTCTAGCCGGTCGGTGCGGCCTTCCCAGACGCGGCGCTGTTCGGCCAGCCAGTCCTCGACCAGCCGGAACCGTTCGCGGTCCAGTTCGCATCGGCGCACCCGACCGGTTTTGACCGTCCGGATCAGCCCGCTGGACTCGAGGACGCGAATGTGTTTCAAGAACGACGGCAACGTGATCGGCGCGGACTCGGCCAACTCCCCGACGCTGGCAGGACCGGACCCGAGGCGCTGGACCACTGCGCGGCGAGACGGATCCGCCAGCGCGGCGAATACGTCGTCCAGCACCACAGAATACTTAGCCATGAGGCTAAGTATTAGCCCAGCTTGCTCCACAGCGCAAGTCGCGGACCCGTAGAACAAGGCCGCAGCACGGGAGCGGCCGAGTGCGTGGTCTCTAAGCTCGTTCTCGCCGGGTCCGCCAGGTGGCTCGGTCTGAGCGTCGCTGTCACGGCGGGCTCCGGCCGCGTGTTGATGGGCACGCATGATCCCGGAGTCGATGCTGATCTGCCACCCGATCCTGCCAAGCTTTTGACACACGCTCCATCGAGCGTGCGGAAAACTCCTGGTGGACCCAGGCGGTTGCACGTGCCGATCGCGGCCCTTATCCGGCTGCTGACGGTGGTCGTCCTTCCAGGCGCAGGAATCCGGGACGGTTGGCAGCGATTTCCAGCCAGCCGGCGGGGTCGGCGATCAGAGCGTTGCCTTCGCCGTCCCACCACAGGACCCGATACAGCTGGTCGCGCTCACCTTCTCGGACGACAGCATGGACATTGCCGATCGCCGGATACGGTGACCGCTCGTGAGCAGGGTTGGTGTGGAGGACGGCAGGGTTCGTCGACGACTCACCGCGGCCGTGACGAGCAACTGCATGCGCAGACAGCCCCCCAGGAACGAAAGGGGCTTGTTCTGAGCAATTTTCGATCGTGGTCATGTGATCAGGGGTAACCCGACAGCCCCGAAGACAACTCCTCGACCCGCCTCCCGAGAGCAAAGTGATACACGAGTGGGGGTGCCGCGTGCAGCGGGTTGCCATCTTTCGCTTAGGTAGCACCACCGAGGTACTGATGCGGCGGCGTTACTGAGAAGGCAGGGTCGAACCAATCGACCCAGTGAAGCGCGTTCGCGTCGTCTTCGAGACAGGGTCGAGAAGTATCGGCTGAGAGAATTGGAGAACCCATGCGTACCGAGGGAGACTCTTGGGATATCGTGAGCAGTGTCGGCGTCACTGCCCTGGGTGTTGCTGCTGCGCGGGCACTGGAGTCCGGGCAGCCCGACCCACTGGTCCGGGATGATTTCGCTGCAATGTTCGTGTCCGCCTCCGGCCATGAAGGGTTGCAGCATCTGCTCGACAATCCAGCCGCGGCGGCGAAGTCACCTTTGATGCTCGGAGCCATCGGACTTCGTACCAAATTCTTCGACAATTTCTGCGTGTCCGCCACAGTTGCCGGTGTGCGGCAGGCAGTAATCCTGGCTGCTGGCTTGGATGCCCGTTCCTTTCGGTTGCCATGGCCGCCCGACACAGTCGTCTTCGAAGTCGATCAGCCCAAGGTGCTGGACTTCAAGCGGCAGGTGCTGACCGACAACGACGCGGTCGCTGGGGTAGATCGCCGCGAAATCCCGACGGATCTGCGTGACGATTGGCCAGCAGCCCTGCTGGCGGGCGGGTTCGACCCTGCAGCTCCCACGGCATGGATCGCGGAAGGCCTATTGCCCTATCTGCCGGGCACTGCTCAAGATCTGCTGTTCGAACGCATCCATCGACTCTCGGCGCCGGGTAGCCGGGCGGCGTGCGACATGATTACCGATTTCGATCCCCTCGACCGTTTTGCCGACAGTCGTGGCGACGACCTGAAAGACACGCTGTTCCGAGACAACGATCCCATGAACTTGATCTACACCGACGACCGCACGAACCCCGATGTCTGGTTCGCTGCACACGAATGGTCTACGGATTCCGCCAGTTCGCAGGAGCTGGCGGCCCGATTCGGTCGGCCGATCGCCGAGCTGCCTGAAGCGTTGGCGCTGATAATGAGCATCACCCGCTACGTCACTGCCTCGTGGCCACCCGCATGAGCCCAGTTCGGCGCCGAAGCGGCGGTATTCGTCGAGCCGCTGGCGTAGGCCGCGTCTGCCGGTGGCGCCGGGCTCGGCTTTGCCGATGTAGAGCACCGGTTCGCCGGGTACCCATGCGGCTTGCAGTTCGGTGACGGGCAGGGTCGGGTCCCGGTCCTTCCAGGGGTCCCGGTAGAACTCGCGCGAAAAACAACGACAATGGCTGGACCAGCACCGATGTCGTGTTGTCTTGTTTGGGCTGCGGGTGTGCTGGGGTGGTGGTTGGCTTGGCTGCCGTTGAGGTTGGTTGGTGTGCTGGAGGTCGGGTTTCGTGGCGACGCGGGTGTTCGCGGACGAGGAATTGGCGCGTCTGCGGGAGTTTCCGGAGATCAGCCGGGAGGAGTTGTTCCGGTTCTTCACGCTCACTCCGTCTGATGTCGCGTTTTTGACGCCGGGGCGGGGGCGTGGCCCGGAAGAAAGGTTGGGTTTGGCGGTGGCGTTGTGCACGCTGCCGTGGTTGGGGTTCGTGCCGGACAGGGTGGCTGATGCGCCGCCGGTGGCGGTGGCTCGGTTGGCCGAGCAGCTGCAAGTTGATGCTTCGCTGATCCGTTCCTACGGCAAGCGGGCACAAACCCGCACTGAGCACCTGCGGCTGGTTGCGCAGTTCCTGGGGTGGCGGCCGCCGGGGTCGATGGAGCTGAAGGAACTGGATGAGTTCCTGCTGGCGCGGTCGATGGAGCATGATTCCCCGACGTTGTTGTTCCAGCTCGCGTGCGAGTATCTGGTGTCGGCGCGGGTGATCCGGCCAGGCCCGGACACGCTGGTTCGCCGTGTCGCGCATGCACGCGAGCAGGCTCAGTCCGAGACCTATGATCGGCTGGCGCACGAGTTCACCCTCGAGCGGTGCGCGGGGTTGGATGCGCTGCTGGACATCGATCTCTCGCTGGGAACCTCACAATTCGGGTCATGTGAGATGAAAACTTGCCGGGTAGGTTCGGCCATCTACCCGACGCACGAGGAGTTCGAAATGCTCGCAGTACGTGGATTGGCCGTCGCCGCCCTGATCAGTGCCGCAACCGTGGCCGGCGTCGGAGCGGCAGGCGCGGCGCCGTTGCCGCTCGAACCGCAGACGATCGCACCGGCCGAGTCGGTCGCGGGGAGCTGTGGCGGCGTCACCGAACCGTTCGCGGCGCTGGTGTGCGCCCTCAGCAGCCTGTCCGGCGGCCGGGGCCCTGGCTTCCCGTGATCTGACAGCTCCTGCGGCCGCTCGATGAGCGGCCGCAGGCAGCAGGCTCAGCCGAACAGGCCGCGCACGAACGGCACCGAGTCGGGCAGTGACGCGTTGACCGTTCCGCTGTGGTCGTCGTTGTAGGTGTGCAGCGGCACCGGTTGACCGTTTGCCCGCAGCACCGCGGCGAAGCGGAGCGTCTCCGGCGTGATCACGTCGGTGCCGCGCAGGCCCTGGCCGAGGAACAGCGGCTTGTCGTAACCGGATTCGGGCAGGCCGAGGTAGCGGCTGAGCAGGCCGTGCAGGTCGGGGATCTGCGCAAGCGGCTTGCTGAACAGATTGCCGACGACCACGCATTCCACGACCTGATCGGTGACAACGAACGCCGCGCGTTGAGCCCGCTGTTCTGGTCCAATATCAACCCCTACGGCCGATTCCGACTCGACATGAACACCCGCCTGGACCTCACCCGGGAACACGTCCCGGGCTGAGGCCGTATCCGACGCGGTATCGAGTGCGGTGATGTCAAAAGCGAGTAGACAGCACCACAGCGCGCAGCATCGACCAATCGCCGCAGGTAGAAAGGTGATTCCCGAGACTCGAGCGCCCTGGCGGACGCGAGTTGTGTCCGCCGAGTTCCGCGTCGATGCTCGGAGTGTGGACTACATCGGATACGCGGGGTTCCTCCCCGACCAGTACCGTCAGGAATCGCTGATCCATCCGACTCCGACGTGGTGGTCGTGGCGCGGCAAACGCGTCCACGTCGCCCGCGCCGCCAACCGTGACGCGGGGGTGCGGGCACTGGCCATTCACGGGGCGGGCGGCTACTCGGGTCTGCTGTGGCCCCTCGCCGCACTCGCCGCACGGGAGGACGTGGACGTGATGGCCGTGGATCTCCCGCTGTACGGAGATACCGTCGAACCGGATCCGGGTTCGGTGCGCTACGAGGATTGGATCGATCTGCTCTGCGAATTCGTGCGTGCCGAAACGAAATCCGATGACCGGCCACTGGTTCTGTTCGATGCCAGCATGGGCGGAATGCTGGCCTACGAGGTCGCCGCGCGCACCGGTGCCGTCGCCCACGTGGTCGCGACCTGCCTACTCGATCCCGGCGATCCCGCTGCCTGCCGCGCGGCCACCCGCTGGTCGTTCACCGGCACAGCCGCGCCCGTTCTGCTGCGCGCGATGGACCCGTTGCTCGGTCGCGTCCAAGTACCGATCCGCTGGGTAGTCGACATGAACAACTGGGTAGTCGACATGAACAACATGAGTCTCGACTCGGCCCTGTCCCGGGCATGCGCGGCCGATCCCCGAGGCGGCGGCGTGAAGGTCCCACTCGGCTTCCTCACCAGCTTTCTCGGCTTCCGGCACACACCGCCTGAAACCTTCCACGCCGCACCGCTCACGCTGGTCCATCCCGCTGCAGACCGCTGGACACCAGCGGAGCTGAGCATCCGGTTCCTCGAACGGATACCGAACGGGACCGACCTGGTATTACTTGAGAACTGCGGACACTTCCCGATCGAGGAACCTGGCGTGACTCAGCTCGCCACGACCTTGCGGTCGGTACTGGCACGAGTCAGGGACTTGAGGGCGTGAGGGTCATTCCCCGATTCCGGGAGTGAGCCTGTGCACGAGGACCATCACCTCATCGGTTGTGAGTTCGTGCCGAGTGAGAACCCGATGCACCTGCGCATCGACGGCATGGACCAGCGTCCGTGCCGTCAGCGCCGCATCGTCGCCACCACGGCCGCAACGCTCGAGGTGATAGCCGATCTCATCAACGAGATAGTCCTCGAATGCGAGCAAGGCCGCTAGCTCCCCAGGCAGCCGTGCGGCGACCCGATGCAGGAGGGCGTGCAGAGCGGGCCGGTCGCGATGCAGGTCGACAACGACATCGACGATCGCGCGCATGGTCTCCTCGAACGGCGGCTCGGTCGTCCGGAGGCTGATGGACACCTGACCGAGTCGCTCACCTCCCTGGAAAAGATGCCGCATGGCCAGCGTGTGAAGCATCGCGTGCTTGTCCGGGAAGTACTGATATAGCGTTCCGATCGAGACGCCGGCGCGTTCGGCGATCCGGTTGGTCGTCGCGGTCAACCCCTCGCGGGTGAACATCTGGGCCGCGGCCTCCAGCAGCACGTCCACGGTGTCCTTGGACCGTCGCTGCCTCGGGTGCTTGCGTACGACGTGGCTCATCGTTCGCTTGTCGTGGCAGTGAGGTATCGATGCAGGGAGGTTTTCGGTATCCCGGTCTTGGTTGCGATTTCGCCGAGGCTGCGTCCTTGTTCGCGCAGGAGGCGGGCGTAGTCGATTCTGTCGTCGGGATGGGCGGCGGGCCGTCCGATGCGGCGGCCTTTGGCTTCGGCGACGGCACGGGCGTGGGCGGCGCGTTCGGCGGTGAAGGTGCGTTCCATCTTCGCGAACAATGCTAGTAGCAGGAACGCGATGCGCCCCATGCCCGCTCCGGTTTGCGCGCGCCCGCCGCGCCCGGATCGATCATTGCGGTGTATGCGCAGACTGCCAGCGGCAGCTTTCTCGGAGTCACGCTGTCCGTCGTCGGCGCGGCGACCGTGACGTTTCTGGTCGCTGTTCTCCTGCTGAAAACAGACCGCGTCACCGACGAGCCCGACCTGGCCGAAGCCACCGCAGCCATGGAGGCGATGAAAGGCAAGCGTTCCATTGCCTCCGCCGCGCTCTCGTCGAACGACACGGTCGCCATATCAACTATTTCCAGCATTGTTTTCGCTTGTGATGCCGGCATGGGCTCCTCCGCCATGGGTGCCTCCGTACTGCGAAGGAAGATCCAGAGCGCAGGATTCGCTGAGGTCAGCGTCGTCAACCAGGCGATCTCGAACCTTACCGACAGCTATGACCTGGTTGTCACCCACACGGACCTGGCCGACCGGGCACGGGAGCGGACGCCCTCGGCCATTCACGTCACTATCGATGACTTCATGAACAAGCCGGTCCAGAAAGACCCGACCGCAGGCACCGACGTGCTCGGCACGGTGCGGGGCGACAGGGGTTGACCGTCGGATTGCTGTGCCGCTGATGTGAACCTGTTCACAAACATCGTTGATGGCCTTACCAGGATATATCCCCCCGCGAGCACAGATCTGGCCGCGGCGCGGGCGGCTTGCGGATCGGTCGTCGACAGGACCGCTGTGGCGGCGCGGTTACAGTCGTCGATCGTGCCGGTGGCCAGTTCGGCCCCGACGGCGGCGATCGCGGTGGCGGCCGCGGACAGGGAGGTGATGCCGAAACCAGCGAGCACGCAGGCCATATCCGGTCGGCGGCCATCGCGTACTGGGCGAGGTCGTTGGTGCCGATCGACGCGAAGTCGACGTGCTCGAGGATGGCTTCGGTCATGATCGCGGCCGCGGGCACCTCGATCATGACGCCGGGCACCAGCCCGCGGGCACGGACCTGGTCGGCGAACGCCTTCGCTTCTGCCGCAGTGGAAATCATCGCGGCCATCACCCACGGGGCGTGTCTGCTGTCGGCTGCTGCGGCGATGGCGTCGAGCTGGCGGTCGAGCAGTCCGCTGTCGCGCGGCGATCCGGAATCCACGCACACCCAGCGCGGGGTTGGCCTCGTCGACATGGCCGGCGAAGCGCAGCGGCTTGTCGGATCCGGCATCGAGCGTGCGGATGACCACCTTCGCCTCGGGGTAGGCGTCGAGCACTTCACGATAGCGGGCCATCTGCTCCTCGGCAGTCGGCTCGGATTCGCGGTCGAGGAAGCACAATTCGGTCCGAAACAGTCCGACACCCTCGGCCGGGCCGCGGCGTGCCGCCCATGCCCCGGTGCCGTCCTGCACGTTCGCCAGAACCTCGACTCGATGTCCGTCGGCAGTGGCGCCGAGTCCGGTCCACCGCGCTGCCCGGTCCGCCGAGGCACGGTAGGCCGTGACGGCCGACGCCGCGGTCTCAGGATCCGGGCGCACGAATACGCGCCCGGCTGATCCGTCCAGCAGGATGTCCCTCCCGGCGGCGACGTCGTCGAGCCCGTCGACAGCGACCACACATGGGAGGCCGAGCTGGCGCGCGACAGCTTTCCTGGTCGGCATGGCATGAGCCGACCAGGGACAGGCGTCGGGCACGGACTGGCTCGTCACCCTCCGCAGGTCGGCGAGATCACCGACCATGAACGCGGGTGTCCTGTGCCAGTGAAAGTAAGCTACTGAGCTGGCCGCTGCTCGGCGGCCGAAACTGCCGCTGGCCGACTACTGAACCCGGGCCCTCACCAGCGCACGGAAGAACGATGCGACGCCGGCCGGGATCAAGAGTGGTTGTCAGTGGTGGGTGCCAAGATCACCGCATGGGAGTTATCTATGGCTACTTCGCTGCTGCAGACGATGACGACGCGATCCGGGCCGTGGTGCGCGAGGACGACGAACCGGCCGCGACGGGCTATGACGGGTTCGATGTCAACGGCGTAGACCCGACTATCGACCTGCTGCCGGCAGAAGTGATCCTTACAGGCCGGCCGGACGAGGCTGTCCGGGCCGACCCGCGGCATGGCCACCTGCTCGCGACCGTCGACGAGGGAGAGCTGGTGTGTCTGTCGCTGACGGATTCCCTGCGTGATGCGCTCGCCGCCGCTGATCACGCTTCGCTGCATGGCGTTGCCCGGGAATGGGCCGCCTCGGACGTGTTCCCCACACCGCCGGATCCGGACGGCCTCGCGTGGTTCCTCGGCCAGGCCGCTGGCCTGGCCAGCCGGGCGGTTGTGCGAGGACAACGCCTCTACTGCTGGATCTGTATCTGACGAGCTTCGTGAGTGCCGTGGCCGTAAGGGTACGGCGTCCCCGACGAACCCGCGCCAGCGATCCGGCCGCATCACCGACAAACTGAGTCGTTCTAATCGTGGCCGACTGGGCTGTCGTGGATGGATCAGCGACGATTCGCGATGAACGCAGCACCACATCCACTGATTCGAAATGTTGGGAAGGGAGCTTGATCGTCCGAAATGAAAAGTCGTCCGAAATGAGGAAGCTGGGGGTGACCCTGCCGCGACTTGCTGTCTTGCGCACGCTCACCCGGACCGCGCGGCCTGCGGGCGAGTTGGCTACTGCATGCGGTCAACAGCACGGGCACGTCCTGCGGATTGTCGACTGGCTGACCGGCCACGGTTTCGCCGAGGAAGGGGTCGGGTGGGCGCTGACCGCTATCGGCCGAGCTGGGATCGAGACCGGTGTGCGTGAGCGGCTGACCCGATCGCAGCGCTCGGTGCTGGAGGATCTCGGTCGCGTCGAGGACGCGCGGGCATTGACCGACCTTGCCCCGGCCGCACCAACACCGCAGGGTCTTCCAGCCCTCCCACTCACACCACCGGGCATGCGGACCGTCTCTCCGACCACCTTGTTCGAGCAGGTATTTCGGGGAGCTCAATGCCCCAGTGAGCAGGCTCACTGGGGCATTGAGCTCCGAACTCTCGTCTACCTAGGACCGCCCGACGAGATTCTCTCCGACGTCGAGTCGGGTTCGCCTGTCGGGCCCGCTTCGGTACGAGCGCAGCATCTACTGGCCCAGGCCAGGCATGGTGCGCCCACATTCGCAGAGACCCGCTGAACCTTGTGTGATCGTCATAGGGCAACCTCCAATGTGGTGAACGTGTGTTCGATTGTGACATGTGGGGCCCGCGGTTCGGTGGCAGGCTCGCACCGACCTTCGATCACCGCGCGGCGCTTCGGGATTCAGGCCGCAGCGTAGCGGGTGTAGGTGACGCCCCCGCGAAACGCCTTGCTGTCGAGCAGCGTCAGGGCGGGCAGTTCGACGCCGTCGGGAAACAGTCGCCTGCCGCGGCCTTGCACGGTCGGGTAGGTGAAGAGTCGATACTCGTCCACAACGCCCGCAGCGATCAGGGCGTGACACAGCGTGATACTGCCGGTGACCACGATGTCGCGGCCGGCCTGCTCCTTCAGCGCACGAACCTCAGCGACGAGGTCGCCCGACAGAATCGTCGAGTTGTCCCAGCCCGGATCGGTCATCGTTGCCGAGACGACGTACTTGTGCACCTGGTTGAGGTAGTCGGCGATGCCCGTCGGGTCGTCGGTCTGGTTGGGCCAATAGCCGCGAAAGTCCGTAAAGGTATTGCGGCCGAGCAGCAGCCCGTCCGCCTCGCTGTCCTGTTTGTGCAACTCCGCAAGAAGATCGGAATTAGCGGCGCCGCCCTGTCCCTGCGGGTCGAACCAGTCGCCGAGCATCTCGATCGCCCCGTCGACAGTGATGTTCTGGGTGATCGCCAACGTCCGCATGCATCCTCCTAGGTCTCAATACCCCTTCTCCGGGTAGACGCCCGGTCCGCCGAAAACTCATCGGTGAAACAGAGTCCAGGTCGTGGTTGGTGAGCATGCGGATCGCCTCTAACTGATGGCTGTCGAAAAGGTGAGCTTCATCGATGGCCACTACGGGCAGCCTGCCCCGCTCCGCCGCTTCAGCGGCCAGCGTCTCGGCGGTCCGGGGTACCAGGACCGCAGTGTGATAGGCGGGCTGGTGCCCGAGAGAGGCGACGATGCGGTGGAGCATGCCGCGACCCCGATCGAGGGATTCGGCAGATAGATCACGACTCGACGGCCGCGCGCCGTTCACGATCATCGGCGCGGCGCTCGGCGTGTCCGACCAAACCGTCGCCCGCCGTTAGCGCAAACTGCGCTCCACCGGGGCGCTGCGCGTACTCGGTCTCACCGACGCCCGCCGACTCGGGCACGTCGAATGGCTCGTCCGCCTGCGATGCGTACCCGGCGCGGCCGAACCCATCGCCACCGCGCTCGCCGCCCAGACACCTCCTCGGTCAGCCTCACCTCGGGCGGCACCGAGATCGTCTGCTTTACACGAACCCGCGGCCACCAGCCCCGCGACAGCTGGCTGTGGGGCAAACTGCCCCGCACACCACGAGTGGTCGCCGTCACCGCGCACTGCCTCCTCCGCATGTTCTTCGGCGGCGCGACCGGCTGGAACGGCAGATCCGAATCCACCATCCATCGACGCCTCGAACACCTCCGACACACCGGCACGCTCTTCTTCGACGTCGACATCGACCCCCGCCTACTCGGCTTCACCTGCGAAGCCATGCTGTGGTTATCCGTCCCACCCCGCCAAACTCGACGACCTCGGAGCCACCCTCGCCACCCACCCCGAAGTCGCCTTCGCCGCCGCCACCACCGGACCGACCAACCTCGTCGCCCTCTCGACGCCCTGGCCGGTTACGGTGCCGGTCTCTGGATCGCTACCGGCGCCCGCCGGCCGAGGACTCTGACCCTTGCCGAGTCCGACCTCGCCGGACTCTGGGTCGTGCATACACACCCCACCCGGCCCAGCATGCTGGTACGCGGCCGCCGCGGACCGATCGACACCGCCCCGCTGCGGAGCCCGGCGATCCGGCACAAGGAGGAACTGCTGTTCGAACGCGCACTATCCGGGGTGCGGGGACCAGATTCGCGAAAAGTGGCGCTAAGCGGTTTGGCTATCAATCCGAGCGGCACCGCGAGCGCTACCGCAGATAATTTCAGGAGTCGCCAGTACGGGTCCTTACCAGTCCCGCCCCAGTCGTAGGCTCGCCGATCAATTCCCATTAGGCGACGAGGGTGAGGTGAGCGGCCGCGGCCTGGTCGGGATCGCCTGTTCGGGTCATGAGGCGGTTGATGGCGTCGGCGACCTGGTCGGGCTGCTCGAGAATCACCGAGTGCCCGGCGCCCTCGACCATCACGAGGTCGGCGTACTCGACGGCCGCGGCCATCGCGACCGAGTGCGACGGCGGCGTCATCAGGTCGCTGCAGCCGCACAGCACCAGCGTGGGGATCCGCGAGAGGACCGCGAGCGCGTCGGTCCGGTCGTAGACCGTGAATTCGCTCAGGAAACTCGCCATCGTGACGATCGGCGTCTCGTTGCGCATCGCGTGGGCCAGCGCCAGCACCCGCGGGCTGACCTTGCGATCGCCGAACTCGGCGGCACGGATGACGGGGGCGAAGAGTGTGCAGGCTACAGGTTTCGCGTGGTGCATCAGGCCCGGGGCGCGGCGGACGGCCGCCTGGAACGCGGAGACGACCGGGTTACGCAGGAGCCGGCCGAGGCCCGCGTCGGCGAGCCCGCTCGCGGCGGTCGCCAGGAGCGCGACGCCCACGATACGAGTGCCGATCTCGTGCGGGTACCGTGCGGCGTAGGTCAGCACGGTCATGCCGCCCATCGAGTGGCCGACGAGGACGACCGGTCCGGTGGGGGCGACCGCGTCGAGAACGTCCTGCAGGTCGCGGCCGAGCTGGGCGAGGTTGTAGGTCTTGCGGGACGCTGCGGCGGAGTCGCCGTGTCCGCGATGGTCATAGCAGACCACCCGGGCGTCGGGGTATCGGCGCAGCAGCGCGTCGCGGACGTAGGTCCAGGACTCACTGCGCAGGCAATGGCCGTGCAGGAGGACGACGGTGAGGTCGGCATCGCGCGGACCGTACTCCCGAACCGCGAGAGCGACGCCGTCTCGGGTCGAGACCGTGACACGCCGTTGGGCCACGGTGGGGATGGTGGTGCGGATGGACATGAGCGGCTCCGGTGCGTTGGCGGGGAGGTGTTCTGCTCGCTGCGCGACAACCATCCTCATCGAATCGGTACCGGGCCGACATCGGGCATATACCTATCTACGGTCATGCGATCACCTAGGCACGGTTACCGATGGGCGTTCAGATGTCTCGCACTCGTGTGCATCTGGGGTAGAGCCGGCATGTGGGGTCCAACCGGCCGGAATCCGGCGTTGGCCGGAAAAAATTCGCGCCTGACCAGGCGGTTTCGATGGCGCCGACTGGCAGGCTCGCGTCCGGCACTCCAAAACGTGGGATCAAGCGGACAGCGACGCTTCATGTACCAGATGACACGATTCTTACCTGCATCGTCGATGCGCGCTGCTTTTCAACGCACGCTGTCTGGTTCCGTCAGCTCACGGATCCGGTGTCCTGCCTTGCGAGCCAAACCACTGGATGAGCTCGAGGCGATGGCACGCAGACAGGTGACCGCCTCATCACCACCGATAGCTGTGATCGCGTCGAGTGCAGCGCGGGAAGACTCTCCGATCCGCCACCCGCCCTCGAGGATCTGCTGACATAGTCGCCGCGCCGTGTCTGCATTCCCGACAAGGCCTTGCGCATGCAACACCCAGTTGTCGCGGTGGGGGCAACCGGCCAACATCCAAGCCTCGTATAGGCCCCATGCGAACTCCGCAAGCGCCGTCGGATCCACCGTTTCCGCGACAACCCGAACTCCGGCGTATTGCCATTCGGGGCGGCACATCGCCAGCATCGTGCAGAAGTCTTCCACTGCGGATTCCGGCAGCGCTGCGCTGCCGTTTGGTAGCAAGATGGCAGGAAGCAGGGCAGGGACGAGCCACGTCGGCAGTCGAGGAATCCGATGCGGTAGCGCAGACTGTATCGCATCGTCGCCCACCCTCGCGGAGATGGCTGTGCGGCTCTGCTCGCCGTAATATGCTGCGGCGCTGTCGATTGCGCTGCGGTGACCCATTTGGGCAATAGTGTGTAGCGCGTGCTGGGCAAGCATGCGATCGCTGCCGTACCGACTCAGCGCAATCGGAATCAGGTCTTCGACGGCCGTGTCGGCATGCCGCTGCCACCAAGCGACCGCGGTACGATTGGTCCGGCGGAACCCGAGGCAGCGCATCATCAGCACGGCGACACGACTGCCGTCGACTGGCTCCATGACCTGAGCCATCCGCAACGGATGTTGCGCCATCGTCGCAACGACCGCATCAAGGGCATCGGCACCGAACCTTCCCAGAATGCGTTGGAAAATCGCCTGCGAGTGGACTGCCCGCGGGACTTTGAACTCTCGCAGGATCGGATGCGCGATGTCGTCGGATATCAGTGCGAGGACGAAGGGCTCCTGGTCGACGTCCTGCACTGAGCGACGGTAATCCTCGATGCTCCGGGCCCTGCTGACCACCTCGAGCATGTCGTGTTCATACCACCACCCCCGTGTTACTGGCCTCGCAGCCCACCGCTCCCGTTCACCTGGCCGCCAGTCGAGCCGCAGCGGGCGGTCGGGGCGTTTTTCGAGGGAAAGGTGCTGTGCCCGCGAAGGTGCGCGACGCCAAGGCGGCGACGCCAAGACATCCGGCAGTTCGTGCGGTTCGGCGTTGCGTAGATGTACGGATTGACCACACTGGTGAGCCGACGCATCGCTGATGAACTGCTGTTCTCGACGTTTGAGCGCCCGAACAATATGGGCCGACGCCCTCCGGGTGGGATCGGCTGACAACAGCCTCCTCGCACGGCGCGGGAACCGGACCGCGGATCGGGACAGCGCACCGAACACCAACCCGTTGTCGGCGCGAGCCTGGAGCAGCCCCATCGCGACATCGGTCGGAAACCGGGACAGCATGTCGGCGAGCTCGCCCGTGGAGTCTCGGTCAGCACCCCAACCGTAGGTTGCATGAAGCCTGGCATCCAGCATCGCCGCGATGACGTCGGCGGCGGCGGGACCTACCTGGGTCGCGATGTTGTACACATGACGAAAAAGGCGTGCTGGCTCGACCACTTCGGTGATGCGAGTGAGTTGCTCAGAGGTGGTGGCGCAAGCGGCTAGAAGGGCAAGCGAATCCGAGGAATCAGACGGAACCGACCAAGCCCCGAAATCGTTGCTGTACCAGCGCAGGTGCCGCTCGGGCGGTGCGCTGCGCGACTTGTCGATCGGCATCGCCTCGAGATCTGCATCGATCCAACCCTGTTCGGTCGGAAGCAGGTACGACGTGGCGACCCGGACCCACAGGTCACCGATATGACCGGAAGCCCCTCGACCGCCGGCAACGCCGCGCAGCGTACCGAGGCGTTGGACGGTGGTCCGGTAACGCTCTTCGGATGCAGTCGCCAGGTGCGCCCGGACCCGCCGCAGCACGTTGTAGGCACGCAATGGTCCTGGTTCGTTCGGCTCGGGCGCGGTCAGATGGATAGGATTCCACGTACCGCCCCGGGATCCCGATACGACCGAACTCGACATTCCCACCCCGGACATCCACACAGCTGCTTCCGCCGCGAATTCGAGCCCGTACTCAGCCACCCACGTGTCAGCTAGACTGCGCGGCTCCGAGTGCACGAGAGCGCATACAACTGCTGCGCCTTTCGCGGATACGCGTGAATCGAGAAACCCGGCCCCTGCCTCGGAAAGCCAATACACACCACCGCGGGGCGGGAACGCCAGAGCACCCTCGATCACCTGGCGATACGGGGCGAGCTCGGTGGGCGTAACAGGCGTTCGCGGCCGAAACGTCAACTGTCGTGCCGGGCCCAGCCCCCGAAAAGGCGCTGCCCTGGGCCACCATTTCGCCGGAACCGCCCACGAGTCCTCATCCAGCCGGTCATGAGGTTCGGCCACACACCCTCCGATTTCGCCTACCGGACACGACCATAATTGGCTCGGACACGCGGTCACGGGCAATGAGAGACGCCGCTCGCTGAATCGTGTACGTCGCACATCGCATGCCTTCGCCGCAGCCTAAAAGGCATGGCCAAATTCACGACCTCCCAGCAATGGGAACCGATAGGGGTCTTGCGAGTTCTCTGCAACGCCCACCGTGGCTATGGGCCGGACGTGCCCGATATTCAACGCGAAGGGGGTTCCGGGCAGTCGAAGTACGCGCGTGTTCAAGAGTCCGGCAGATCCTCGGGGCTCTGGTAACTCGCCAGAGCAGACCGACGGTCTTGTCATTCGTGCTGGGTATCACGGCGAACCTGCCACTGGCCGGACCCGTTCGCGCGGACCGATCACGTCATCGAAGGCTGGTCCGTCATCGAAGGAGCGCGCCCCGACGCCCCGGTCAGAAGAGGGTGTCGCGGACCCGTAGCGGCCTGTACCCGGTGGGACCGAGCTGGGCAAGTTCTGCATCGACATCGACCTCGATCGCGCCGAAGAAGTGGATGTTCTCCGAGTGGGCCGGGGAGATATGGGCCAGCACATCTGTGTCTATACGACGCCCCTGGCGGCGCATCTGCTCGACCGCGAGCCCGTTATACTCCGTGGTCCAGGCGATAACCGCGTTGGTGGCCAGGGTCAGGTACCAGGCCTGCTCCGTCTGGGCTTCCAGGTGGCGGGCGCGGAAAGCTCCTTCGTGGGCGTAGATGAGGCCGCGTTTGAGGGCGTGGATGGATTCGCCCTTGTTGAGCTGGCGCGAGATCCTGCGCCGGTAGTCGGGATCGGTCAGATATCGGCAGGCGTAGATGGTGCGGCGCATAGCTCCGTACTCCTTCAATGCCGCGGCCGGAGCGTTCTGGCGGCCCGACGCCGACAGCTTGCCGACCAGCAGCGACGCGGTGGCGTGCCCGAACTTCAGTGATCCGGCCAGCCGGGGTAGGTCGTCGTAGTGTTCGGCGATCAGGTCCAGATTTAGCTTGCGGGTCAACAGCGGTCCGACGTGCGGGAACCGCGCGTCGGCCTCGGCGCGCGGCACCGGCCGGTACGGGGTGATCTTGCCCAGGTCCCGGATGCGCGGGGACAGCTGCATCCCGAGCAAATCGAACAGCGCGAAGTTCACCAGGGTGACCTCGTGGGTATCGGTCGCGTGCTCGGTGATCGGCAGATCCGTTGCATTGCAGAGGATTTCGTCCAGCACGTAATGGGCTTCGCGGCGGGTGGTGACGATCACCTTGGTGCCGTAAGTGGTGTGCTGGTCGGTCACGTGAGTGTAGGTCGACAGGCCCTCCTCGGCGAAGAAGTGATTCACCGCGCGGGCGGTGGTGGACTTGCCGCGCGTGGGGAACCGCTGCCCGTCCGAGGACGACAGGGTGCCGGTCCCGAACACCGTGGTCAGCGGAAGTCTCTGGTGGTAGCCGATGATCGCCAGATTCGCCGCACGCAGCGTCTCCTCCCGCACATACCACTCCGCGGTCCACGCCAGGATGTCGTAGGAGATCCCCGACGCCGCAGCCATATTGGTCAGACCGAGGTTCGTGGAATACGCCAGCAGCACCGCGATCAGATTGCGCTTCAACTCCGGGCTGCGGGCCTGCTTACCGCCCGAATGAGTGAAGCAATCCAAGTAGCCGGTGCGTTTGTCCAGCTCGATCAGCAGCGACACGATCGGCGCGAACGGCAGCATTTCCGTGAGCTCGGCCTTCAACTCGATGGCCTCGGTCGGGATGTCCTCGGCGGTCAAAGGTGAGATCACCAGATCACCGACCTCGTCCAGCCGCACCGGCCCGTCACCGGACGCGAGCATCTGCTCCAGCTCGGCGACCGCCGCACCCCACTCGTCGGTCAACGCGACCAACGCGGCAACCGGGTCGGTTCGCTTGTCGACCAGGCGGCAGAATTCGCCGCGCTGCGGCTCCCACTGCTCGGACGTGAGCAGGTAGGCGGCAGGATCGGCGTAGTGGCGCGACCCCGGCACGAACACATCCCCGGTGCGCAGCCCGTCCCGCAACCCGAGCAGCACGCACAGTTCCCAATAGTGCCGGTAGGCGACGGTATTGCCGGTCTTGCGGGCTTCGTCGAGATAGCCGCGCCACTTGGCCGGCACGAACCCCGTGGGTGCATCGTCGAACACCTTGCGGCGCCCGGTTGCCTTCAGCTCGCGCAGCAAGTCCACCGCGATCAGCAGCTCCGTCGCCGCCGTGCCGCCGGCGGACCGGACCGCCGACAACACCGCCGGAGTGAACTTCCGCAGATACGAATACGACGAATCGAGAGCCACCAGATGCCCGTGATCACGCGGTAGCCGCGGCTTGGCCTGCGCTTTCGCGGCCCGCAGCCGCTCCAACCCGATGCCCTCACCTCGGATCAACCCGCCGACATCCTCGTCGGGGATGTGCGGGTCGATGAGGATGGATAGGAGGTCATCCAGTAGCGCCTGCCGGTCCTCCCCGCTCTTGCCGCGCTCGGCCAGCTCCTCGCGCATCCGGTTCTCCGCGGCACTGAACTTCCCCGACAGTGCCTGATCGAACAGCACCGCAGCCGCCGACGCCTCCACCGGCCCGGTGGACAGCCACCGCAACCGTGACATCCGGATCGAGGCATCGGTGACCAGCAAGCCGTCCAACTCAGCGCACCGCTGCGGAGTCAGCTCATGCGCGAGCCGATCGTAGGTCTCCCGCTGCGCCTGCTCACGCGCGTGCACAACGCGGCGCACAACGGTGTCGGGGCTGGGGCGGATCACCCGCGCCGAGAGCAGATACTCACACCCCAAACGGAACAGCAGTGTCGGCGAATCATGTTCCATCGCCCGCGCCAGCAAGAACTCGTCCAACTCCTTGAACTCCAGCGCACCGGCCGACCGCCAGCCCAGATACTGGGCCACCACTCGCAGATGCTCGGTGCGCGTCTGCGCCCGCTTGCCATACGAACGGATCAGCGACACATCGACATCCAGCTGATCCGCCAACCGCGCCACCGCCACTGCAGGCGCGGCAGCCACCTTGTCCGGCACGAACCCCAACCACGGCAGCGCACACAACGCCACCGACAAACCCAGCCGCTCCGCGGGGCCACGCCCGCGACCCGGCGTCAGAAAGGCGATGTCAGCCGGGGTGAGCGTGAAGTGCCGGAACAACTCCTCGCGGCTGATATCCGGGAACTCCCGCAGCCGCGCCAACTCCTCGACCGCGAACACCTGCATCGCCACGAAACCCAGCCTCCAGCACGCCGACCAACCTCATCGGCAGCCAAGCCAAGCACCAATCACGACGCCCCGCAGGACAAACAAGGAGCGCGCTATCTGCTGGTCAAGCCATTGTCGTTGTTTTTCGTCCGATTACTACCGGAACCCCGACTTGCTGCGCACCGGCATCTCCATCCGGGAAGGACGGCTGTCGTCGGTTACGCTGCTACGACGCCTCGGTAATCATTCGCGGAAAAACCGCTTGTACAAAGCGTTCCGGGAACTCGGCCGGGTGGTCAGGACCATCACGCTGCTGCGGTTTCTGTCCGAACCCGAGCTGCGCGAGCAGATCACGGCGATCACGAACCGGGCCGAGTCGTTCCACGGGTTCGCCGAGTGGCTGATGTTCGGTGGCCGCCTGATCGGCCACAACGATCCGGACCACCAGGAACGGGTGGTGAAGTTCAACGAACTGGTCGCCAACTGCGCCATCTACTCCACCGCCCTGGACATCACCGACGCCGCGAACGCCCTGGCCGCCGAGGGGCACCCGGTCGACCCGGATGATCTGGCCACCATCACGCCCTACATCACCCGCACGATCCGCCGGTTCGGCGATTAGGTCCTCAACCTCACCCCGCCCGAAGCGGTGCCGGTGACCCGCCTGGACCTCGAACCGCGCGCACTGTTCGCCACTGGACCGCCTTGACCAAGGGTCGGACATTGCTGTTTCTAGCGTTCACCTACCTCAGGCCGAGCGGTCCGGCCAATTCGGCGAGGGCCGCGACGAGGTTTCCAGGTTCGGTGAGCACTTGCACAGGCACATGGTCGGCGCCGGCGTCGAGGTGCGCTGCCAGCCCGGCAGGGCTGGCTATGTCAACTTGATTTGGCCCCGGTGTGACGCAGTACCTACTTGATAGCAACAATCCATTGTCCCGGACGAGTGCCGCTGAAACTGGATAAGGCTGGTTCGCCAGGCATGAATCACTGTGGCAATCCGGATTCCCAAGCCTCCCAGAGCGAGTTGTCGCAGGACCGGGCCGGCCGCCATCCCGATCGTGATCTATCTGCCGAATCCCTCGATCGGGGTCCGCGGCATGCTCCACCGCATCGTCGCCTCTCTCGGGCACCGGCCCGCCTATCACACCGCGGTCCCGGCACCCGAGGCCGCCGAGACGCTGGCCGCTGAAGCGGCGGAGCGGGGCAGGCTGCCCATAGTGGCCATCGATGAAGCTCACCTGCTCGACAGCCATCAGTTATTAGTGGGAAGCTATCCGGCCGCCGTGGCAAATATCAGCATTAGAGTTGCCACACAGCTTTCCCAGGAGGTACCGACTCATGAACGAACCGACAGCGGCATTCGCGCGGGCCGAGGACGCGATCGCCCGGCTGCGAGCCGCGGCGGCGGCCTCGGAAGGCGAGGTCCGACTGGGCCCTGGCATCCCGGACGACGTCATCGACACCTGGGCGGTGCCGGTGCCCGCCGACATCCGGCTCCTGGCACGCGAGATCGGCGAAATCTGGTTCGACGACTACGATCCGATCACCTTCGGACATCCGGAGAACTTCGAGCCCAGGTTCTGCCGCGCCGGCGCACCAGGGACCTGGTGAGCGCTGCACCGCAACGCCGCCGCGGAGAATTACTACGCCGACATCGATCCCGAGACCGGCGTCTGGGGTCGGGTCTTCTACCACTGGGAGGACAACTCCACCACCCTGGTCGCGCCGTCGGTCGCCGACTGGTTCACCTCCGTCGCCGACGGGCTCGACCTGGCCTTGCGGGTTGCCGCCGGCGAGCGGGTCGAGGGTATGGATCCGGGTCTGGACGACGACGAACTGGACGACCTCGACTTCGAATCGGTGTTCCAGGACTGGTGGTCCGGCCAGGGCGAAATCCTCGCGCCCCGCGACTCACCGATAGCGGCCGCCATGCCAGCACCGACGGCCCGCCATTCCCCCGACACGGTATTGGCGACCGCCGCAGCCGCTCTCCCCGATGGTGCCGTCCTCGCCGACCTTCGCACCGCGCACTACCCCACCTTCATCTCGTTCAACGAGTTCCGCGGCGGCACGGCCCGCTACCGCCGCTTCGCCGGCGGCACCCTCCTCGCCGCCATCCCCTCCGACTCCTGATCGGCATCTCGGGCAGCACAGGTTCTGCCGGCGAAGCACTGCGGCTCTATGCACCCGGCTGGCTGTTCACCAGAACAGTCACCACCGATACTCGACTGGGCGGCTACGACCTGCCCGCCGGAACCTCTGTGGTGTGAGCACCGACACCCGCCGCTATCTCCCGGGCCTGCGACATGTGGTCCGCGGCAATCTCGATTGGGCACTCGACGTCGAACGTTACCTGTGACTGGGCCCCGATTGCAGGTCCACCTGATCTGGCCCCCGCTCAGGAGGCCGCGGTTTCGAGAGTTGAGGCAGACTGACCCGTAGGAGGTCACGATGCCGAAATCCTTTCCGCTGTCCATGCGCCGGCAGGTGTGTGCTCGGCTGCGAACTGGAAATCCAGCGCCCACACTCGGTTCGGTGCCTCCGCCGTCACCGACGTGATGGTGGAGGCACCGGTGCGTTTGCGGCGCCGCCGCAGTGGCACCCGCAACCCTTCGGCTCGCCACAGACGCTGGATCTTCTTGTGGTTGACTTGCCAGCCCTCGGCGCGGGCGTCATGGTAGGCGCGGCGGAATCCTTGCCGTGGATGGGTTTTCGTCCACTCGCGTAACCATTCCCCGCAACCCGGAATCCGGATCACCTGCGGTCTGATCGGCCGGTAGACGGCGTTGAGTGCTTCGGTGCTGCCCGGTCACCCGGCACGCGAAGCGTTCGCTCATTCCGAACAATCGTTGCAGGTGAGCGACCGCCGCGCGCCGGCGTTCCGGGTCTAGAAGTTTCCCTTCGCGATCTCCTTCAACGCCGCTTTCTCCAGCTCGGCCTCGGCCAGCAGCCGTTTGAGCACGGTGTTCTCGCGCTCGAGCTCTTTGAGTTTCTTCACGTCATCGGCCTTCAACCCGCCGAACTGATTACGCCACCGGTAATAGGTGGCCTCGGTGACCTGCAGGACCCGGCACACCTCGGCCACGTCCTTGCCCTCGGCCAACAGTCGATCGGCCTCGGTCAGCTTCCGAACCACCTGCTCAGGGGTATGTCGTTTACGCGTCGCCATGATCGTCGTCGAGCCTTCCCACCCAAATCCTGGGCACTCAGACTCTCACAAACTACTACGGACCGAACCAGAGGGGTCACGTCATCATGTCTACGCCACCAAAGTGGAACTCGTTGCCTCGGTTGACAATTGGATCGACAGATACAACCATGATCGGCGGCACTCCGCCCTCGGGATGCTCGGCCCCATATGCTACGAGCAATCCCTGACAGACGCAGCCAAGGCTGCTTGAAACCCTGTCCACCATTCGGGGTGAACCTCAGCCGGACGATCACCGCTCCCGAAGACCGCGTTCCACTCAGCCATGCAGTGCGCGAGTTCGCAGGGCAGGGTCGGAGTGGATCTCGGATTCGGTAAAGCGTTCGACGACCCAGTCATTGGTTGCGAACAGTTTTGTCTGGTCGCTGCTGTGCGGGGAGTTTGCATCCGGTGATTGGGAGTACGTGAGCAAGGTGCGTGCCGAGGTTCTTGTAGGGGACAGTTCGACTGCCATGATGAAGCTCGAACCGAAGTCCACGGGAGCGAAGGTTCCGTCGTCGCGGAGTCCCGGTGGTCCCCCGCCGATCACGTGGTAGCAGCCTTCCTGGTGGGTACAGCCGGGCACCGCCACGTCGGTGCCGATCGAGCGCTGGAAGGAGGAGAGGGAGGCGTTCGGCGGTATGCCGGCGTCGGCCAAGCGGGCCACGGCGTCCGCCAGGGCGCGGCGGACTTCGGGAACCGCGGTGTTCACGGTGTTGGGAGTGGTCAGTGGGTGGGTCGGATCGAACGGTACCGCCCACACGTTGGGGACGCGCTCTGCGGCGAGCCAGAGCTCACGCCACAGTACGGCTCCCGCACTGTGCGGCTCGGCTCGCGAATCCCACTGTGCCAGAGCCTCACACGCCTCGGTAACGTCGACGTATCGTCCATCGGTCGCCTGGATGGTCGTCTGCTCGCGGCACATCGAAACGACTTTGTCCCTCGCCAATTCAGCGCTGTGGTTCCGGTCGGCCGAAAACGCCTCGAGTGCAGTCGATATGGTGAACCCCGCTGGCCCGAGTCCGTCTACGCCGCGTAGGCGTCGATCGATGATGTCCAGGCCGACGCGGGTGCGCAGGCTCCGTGGTGTCGCGACTGGTCCGAAGATCTGTGGCGTGCCCACGATCGGCGCGGCGGGGTTGGTGAGCCAGGCGGAGTCGTTACTGTTGGTTACGAAATCGGAGCGTGTGAGGGACGGGTACGCGTGCGGACCGAAGATTCCGGGCGTTACGGCGTCGGGGTCGCTGCCCCAGGCGCACAACGACAGTGAGCCGTCGAGCAGCGCCGCGCTCGGGGGAAGCCCCGGACCCCGGCCGCACAGCAATGCCTGTGCGTCGGTGACGTGCGGAACAACCGAGGCGTCGGCGTAATAGGCGGCACCGGTGTCGTCGACAGCGAGCGTGTTGGCGAAAGCTACGCCTTGGTAACGGTTTTGCGCCTGGCGCAGCTCGGCGACGCTGTCGGCCTGATTCATCGCCAGCCACACATTGGCGGACCTCCCGTTGTCGACGTTGACGTCGCGCAGCGACAGTGCGGTCGACTCGGTCCATGCGCCCGCAAGCACCGGCCCATAGCGGGAGTTGTAGACGGTCCGGTTCGCTGTGCCGCCGCCGAGCACCGGCACGGCAATGCTGCGCTCGGTCATTCGCTCTGGTCTGCCGTCCACGAGATAGCTCATCGGATCGCCGGGGACCAGTCGCAATACGTACATGCTGTATCGCCGGGCGGTCGACACCGTGTGGGTCCAGGCCAGGTGTGCCGTGTGCCCGATTATGACCAGCGGCACGCCGGGCAACGTCGCGCCGGACACGTTGAGGACACCGGGAATGGTCAACTGGGCCTGATAGAAGCGCAGTGACCCCCGCCAGGGGAAATGTGGGTTGGCCAGCAGGAAGCCGCCGCGCTGCGGCGTACCGTCCCGTCCGACGGCGATCCCGTTGCTGCCCAGACGCACGGTGTCGCCGCCCGCCATCTCGGCGAATATCGCATCGATTGCGGTGGCTCGAGGCGGTGCGGGCGTCGCCGCCGCGACCCGTGACTTGACCCGGCCGATCCCGCTGAACACGGTGATGGCGTAGATCATCCGCTGAACATCGAGCCGAGTGATCGGACGCACCCACGGTTTGCCACGGCAATCCGGGTCCGGTAGTCCGTCCACGCCCACGTCGGCGAGATACCGGTTCACCCCGGCCACGTAGCCGGCGATGAGGTCATCGATTTCGGCGGTGGGTCCGAGTGGTGGCGGTTGGTCGAAGGCTCGCTCCACGTTGCCGTTCTCATCGAGGAAGCGGTGGAAGACATCGCTGTCGATGTTGGTGAGCTGCCGGTCGATCGGATCCCCGGCATTGGCATCGGCACCGAAATACCGCGAGCGCTCGCCGCCGACCGTCAGCACGATATCCGCGAGCGAGCACATGCTGTCCTCCGCGAGTGCGTAGCCGAGGCCGAATCCGAGGCCGGGAAAGTCGTCGGCGAGGACATGCGGGATGCCGTACGCGGTGCGCCGGATGACCACCGAACCCCCGCCACGGTCCGCGCCGCCGACCCCGTGGGTGACCCCGGACAGGAGAGTGAGCACCATGACGAGAACCGAAAAATACCGCAACGAGGTCATGGAATCTTTCCCGCTTCCGGTTCTCCGGCGCGGAGCGCGGCCGCCAGCCGATCCACGTCCGGCGGCAGCAGGACGGTGTGGTGGCTGCCCGGTACATCGACGAGGACGAGACTATCGGGGTTCCCGACGGATGCCCACCCGAGGGTCGGATCACCGACGTCCGCAATGGTTTTCCCAGCGCGAACGACGGTGACAACACCGGCCCACGGCTGCGGCTGGTAGCCGCGCAGCGCGCTCGTGTGCCGCTCGAACAGATCATGGCGACGTCGGATTTCCGCGACGGTGGTGTGCGGCGGAACAGCCGCAACCCGCCTTGCGTGGTCGGTCAGCAGTTCGAGTTGGTCAGTGATCTCGCTCGCCCAGAAGTCATCGCCCAATGTGACGCGATCCTTGGCTTCGGGCAGCAGTGTGTGGACAAATATCCCGAACCGGCCTGACTTGTCGACGGGAACACCCGCGAGCATCCGCTGCGGCGCCCACGCGTCGACCAATACGACCTGGTCCACCTCAGCCCCGGATTCGCCGAGCTGCACGGCCATCTCGTATGCCACCGTGCCCGCGAACGACCAACCGAGCAACCGGTAGGGACCACGTGGCCGGTCGCGTCGGAGCCGGGCGACCAGCTCGGCGGCTATCTGTGCGATCGAGGGGGACTCCACGGTCGGCGCGGCCGTGAGCCCGTACACGGCCTCCGTATCCGACAGCCGTAGGGCGAGCGCGGTGTACTCGGAAACTCCGCCGAGTATTCCGTGCACGCAGTACAGCGGTGGCCGCTCGCCACCCGCACGGTGTAGCCGAACCACGCCGGACGAACTCGCCTGTTCGGCCGACTGCTGGTTCATTGTGCGCCGCAGGTCGATTCGTGCCGCCAGGGCCGACACCGAGGAATGCGTGAACACGTCCTGCACGGGCAACCGAATCGCGAGCTCGTCCGCCAGCCGCCGCACGAGCTGGGTGGCACCGAGCGAGTTGCCGCCCAGCGCGAAGAACTCGTCGTCCGAGCCGACAGCCGGCACGCCGAGCACTTCCGCGAACACCGTGGCAATCACGACCTCGGTCGGCGTTCCCGGCGCGCGATACCGCCGTGGCTGGAACACCGGGGCGGGCAGTGCGGTACGGTCGATCTTTCCCGAGGCATTGATGGGGAGCTCATCGAGCACCAGCACTGCCGCGGGTACCAGGTAGCCAGGCAACACGTCACGCACCGACTCGATCAGGGCGGTCGCGTCGAGGCCCACTCCGGTCACATAACCCACCAGCTGATCACCCAGGCGCGGATCGTTGCTCATCGTCACGGCGGCCCGGCACACCCCTGGATATCGAGTCAGGGCCGACTCGATCTCGCCGAGCTCGACCCGCTGTCCGCGTAGTTTGACTTGAAAATCGCTGCGCCCTAAGAATTCCAAGCCCATTCGTGTCCACCGGACGAGGTCTCCGGTGCGATACAGTCGCTCACCTGTTCCGAACGGGTTCGCGACGAATGCGACGCTGGTCAGGCCAGGGCGGCCGGCGTATCCGCGCGCCAACTGCGCACCGCCGATGTACAACTCGCCTGCCACGCCGACGGGCACCGGCTGCAGCGCGGCGTCGAGTACGAAGGTCGTCGTGTTCCATATCGGGACACCGATCGGGACAGTGTCGGACTCGTGGCCGGTTACCTCGAAAGAGGTTACTTCCACTGTGGTTTCGGTGGGGCCATACAGGTTGTGCAGCCGGGCGCCGAGCCGCTCCCGCGACCGTCGCGCGGTCGCCACCGGCAGTGCTTCTCCCGACGAGAACACCGTCGCCAAGGTTGAGCATTTCCGGACCTCGGGCTCGGCGAGGAAAACCTCGAGTATCGATGGCACGAAATGCGCAACGGTCACTTCGTACCGGGTGATCGTGTCGATGAGGTAGCCGGGATCGTGGTGGCCATCTGGGGCCGCCACCACGATCCGTGCTCCGATCTGCAACGGCCAGAACAACTCCAGTACCGAGACGTCGAAGGTGGGCGGAGTCTTGTGCAGCACCACGTCGTCGGAGGTCAGCGCGTAGTGCGACTGCATCCACAGCAGCTCGTTGACGATCGCGCCGTGGGTTACGACGACGGGTTTGGGGCTCCCGGTGGAACCGGAGGTGAAGATGACGTAGACGGGATTCGCCTGCCGTAGCTCCGCCCGTCGATCGCGATCGGTGATCGGCGCGGCGCTCAGGCCGGTCAGGTCGATGCCCGCCAGCGCCTCCGTATCGAGGACGATGACCGGGGACACTTGTTCGAGCAGCAGCGCCCTGCGTTGCGCAGGGGCGTTCGGATCGATCGGCACATACCCGCCGCCTGCCAGCACCGTCGCGTAGGCGCACTCCACGAATCGCACGCTGCGCGGCAGCACGATGGCGACCAGCGACTCCGGACCGACCCCGTGCCCGATCAACCAGCGGGCCAACCGGTTCACCCGCCCAGAGAACTCCGCGTACGTCACCGACGTGTCCCCGAAGGTCACTGCGACGCGATCGGGGGTCCGCGCCACCTGCGCCTGGAACGGGGAGCAGAGGGTCGTGCCGGAATCCCTGGGTACCGAAACCGTAGTGGTGTTCCGGTCGATCAGTACCGCGGTTCGTTCTTCCGCGGAGAGCAGGTCGATTTCGCCGATTCGTACTCGGGTACGGGTCACTGCGGCGGTGAGTACGCGCAGGAATCTGTCCCGAAACGCCACCACCGTCGTGGTGTCGAACAGGTCTGTGGCGAAGACCAGCGAACAATTCAGCTGAGTCGCCGCTCCAGTACCCTGGGATATTTCGGTGAAGATCCATTCGAGATCGAACTTCGACGTCACGTCTGGAATATTGATGTCTTCGATCCGGAGTCCCGGCAGCTCGAAGACTGTTTCGGGAAGGTTGTGGAATGCCAGCA
>NZ_VUOT01000048.1:0-36247 GCF_009829295.1 Nocardia sp. CY15 | reverse complement strand
GAGATTCACGGCGGTTCTTTCGGCTTACGGCGGACGTGGGAGTTGGCGCTTCACATCCTGCCGCCGAAAGAACCGCCCCTCAGCACACCACCCCTGCACCGCGTCACCAACGTCACGACCCGCAACACCTAGGGGGTATACGTTGGCACACCCTTTGCACCATGCCTCCCAACTTTCGTCGCCGTGTTGGTAGCCGTAACCGTCCGGGTACCGCTGCGACGGCTCAGGTGCGCGAGCCCAGCGCAGCCCGTGGGCTTCGACGAAGTCGTTGACCGCGGCCAGCTGGCCGAGAGAGGTCGCCAGTTCTGGAAGCCGACCTTCATAGATCTCGGCGGCTGTCGGTGCCGGGCCGAAGACCCGCTCGGCCTGTCGCTCCGGTGACCGGTCCGGTACAGGGGCTCTTACGTGCACGCGCTGAGCCACATCGCCGAAACCCGCCTCGGCGCCGACCGCCGCGCCGGAATCACCGCAGCCGCGCCACGACTCGCCCCCGGTGTCACCGACGCCGACGCGCTGCTCCCGGCCGCGACACCGCGTCCGGCAAGGCGGTCGATCCGGAACCTCCCAACCGGTAACTCGCGCCACGATGGTCCGTGGGTAACCGGTCGCCCGCGCCGAACAGGGCGTTGCGCAGCGTGCCGGGCACGTACTCCTCCGCGTACGCGCCACGGGCGGTCAACACCGGAACCACGTGCCGGACGATGTCTTCGAAGGATCCCGGCGTGATCGCGTAGGCGAGGTTGAATCCGTCCAGATCGGTCTCGGCCGCCCATTCCTGGAGCAGGTCGGCGACCGTCTCCCCGGAACCGACGAACACCGGACCCATACCGCCGATGCCTGCCCACTTGCCGATATCGCGGACCGTCCACTCCCGCCCGTCGTCGTCGAATTCCTGGAACGCCGCGACCGCCGACTGGATCGCGTTGCTCTGCACCTCGCCGATCGGGTCGTCGAGGTCGTAGCGGGAAAGATCGATGCCCATCCATCCGGACATGAACACCAGACCGCCCTCGACGCTGGCGTAGGACAGGTACTCCTCGTGCTTGCGCCGCGCCGCCTCGTCGGTCGCGTCGGTGATGATCGTCGCGAGCGCGTAGACACGCGCCGAGTCACGCGCGCGGCCCGCCGCTTCCAGCGCGTTCCTGATCCGGGACACCGTCTGCGCGAGCACGCGTTTCGACGGGCCGGCGATGAAGATGGCCTCGGCGTTCTCTGCCGCGAACCGTACCCCGCGCGGCGACGCTCCCGCTTGATAGATCACCGGCGTGCGTTGCGGCGACGGTTCCGAGAGGTGGATGCCGGGCACGGTGAAGTGCGTGCCGCGATGGCCGATGTGGTGCACCTTGGCCGGATCCACGTAGATGCCCGCCGCCCCGTCGCGGACCACCGCGTCGTCCTCCCACGAGCCTTCCCACAACTTGTACAGCACCTCGAGGTACTCGTCGGCCTGGTCGTAGCGCTCGTCGTGGTCGAGCTGGTCGGCGGCGCCGAAATTACGCGCCGCCGAGGGCAGGTAACCGGTCACCACATTTCAGCCGAGCCTGCCGTCGGTGAGATGGTCCAGGGTGGAAAGCCGCCGCGCGAACGGGTACGGGTGCTCGAATCCGGTGCCGGTGGTGATGCCGAACCCGATATGCTCGGTCACCGCGGCCATGGCCGAGACCAGCAGCAACGGGTCGGCCACCGGAATCTGCGCCCCCTGGCGCAGCGCGGCGGCGTCGTCGCCGCCGTAGACGTCGTAGGTGCCGAGGACGTCGGCGATGAAGATGCCGTCGAAGCGCCCCCGTTCCAGCAGCCGCGCCAGCTCGGTCCAGTAGCCCAGCTCCTTGTAGCGGTGCGACTGGTCATCCGGGTGCCGCCACAGCCCGGGTGACTGATGGGCGACACAATTCATGTCGAAGGCGTTGAAGCGGATCCGGCGGGTCACTGCGCGGCTCCCCTGGCGGGCGTGCGCTCGCCCGCGCTCCAGGCGAACGGCAGATCGACGCCGTTGAGCAGGTGATCGCCGACCGCCCGCGCCTTCTGGATCGCCGGATTGTGCACCGAGATGGTGCGAGCGTTGCGCCAGTGCCGATCCAACCGCAGCCGTTCGGAGACCACCGAAGCGCCACCCACTTCGAACAGCAGCGAGGTGGCGGGCAGCACCAGGTCGATGACCGCGAGCTGGGCTTGCGCCGCGGCGAGTTCGGCCGCCACCACGGCACCGTCGTCGTCCGCGCCGCCGGCCAGCACCTCGTCGAGCACATCGGCGACGGCCAGCACACTGGCTTCGGCGGCGAACGCGGCCGCCGACAGCCGCCCGATCACCTGCTGCACCAGCGGATCGTGCCGGGGCAGATCGGCCGCGGAGTGCGTGTAGCCGCGAGTGCGCGCCGCGACCCATTCCCGGACGTCGCGCTCGGCGCGCTTGGCGATGCCTGCGAGCACCGCGAGTTGCACCAGTTGCAGGTAGGAGGTGGCGTAGGTCGGGCCGGGCGCGCCGTAGCCCGGACCCAGGATGCGGTCCTCGGTGACCACCACGTCGGTGAATTCCGTGGTGCCGCTGGCCGTCAGCCGCTGCCCGAAGCCGTCCCAATCGTCGTGCCGGCGTACACCTTCGGCGTGCGCGTCCACCAGCACCCCGACGCGCTCACCGTCACGGTCGGCGGCCGCCAAGATGTAGTCCGCGTACAGCGATCCCGTGCTGTAGTACTTCACACCGTTGAGCAGCCACCGTTCCCCGTCCTGGGTCAGTGTGGTGCGGTAGCGGTCCACCGCGCCGACGCCCGCTTCGGTGATCGCGTTGCCCACCAGCGTGCCGTCGGACACCGCGCGCAACCAGCGCTCCCGCTCGGCCCCCTGGCCCGACAGCAACTGGTCCTCGACGAACGAGAAGTGGACCCGCAGCGCCTGCGGCAGGTTCGATTCGGCGGCGGCGAGTTCTACGAGCAACCGGAACAGCTGCCGGACGGTGACGCCGTACCCGCCGAACTCGACCGGAACGCGCAGCGCGCCGAACTTCGCCGCGCGCAGCAGGCCCACCTCGTCATAGGGCAGGGTTCGATCGATCTCGCGCGCCACGGCGCCCTGGGCGATGCGGTCGAATATCGGTCCGAAGATCGCATCCAGTTCGGCGTCGGTGGTGGATTGGGCCTCGGTGGTCGTCATCAGCCCACCATCGCGCACCCCGGCCGGGTGCTCACGAGTTGCGCGCAGCGCGATCGAAATGGGGGCCTGCACCTCCTGCCCAACTCCGGCGCCGGTCGCTCACCGCTGATCGGTGCGGGCCGGCGTGGCCGGTGGGATCCCCGCGAGGCTTTGCAGCAAGGCGAGGGCACGGGGATGGTCGTCCGGTTCGAGTACCTCGAACAGGATGCGCTGAACTTCATCGGCTTTCGACAGCAGCTGCGCGTATTCCCGGCGTCCGGTGCGGGTGAGGGCGATCCGCCGTTCCCGCTTGTCGGCGGGGTTCACCGATCGTTTGATCAGATTCTTGCGCTCCAGTGAGGCGGCGGCTTGCGCCATTGTCGAGGTGTCGGTCCGGACTCGGACGGAAATCTCGTGCTGGGTCGAGGGCCCGTCGCTGTAGACGACGTTGAGAATGGCGAACTGCGTCGGCGTGATCGAGTCACCCACCGTGGCGTGCCAGATGGAATTGTGCCGCTGGTAGAGCAGCCTGATCAAGTGTCCCGGCGTCTCCGCGAAGACGTGCGGCACCAGCGCCGAGGTGAGTGACTCCATTCGCTGATTAGACCACGGTCACACCGATCACCGGCGTTGGTCGGTCACTTGTCCAGGCGAACCTACGGCCACTGAAAGATGGTCGATAGTACGTTTACGGACGATCTTCTGTGCGGCAGTCGGGCACGAAATATGCTCTTGCACAACATGTTTCGACATCTCTCCACCGACGATCGGGGTACACCCCTAACGTTTAGGGGTTGCCACCCCTGATCGAGCAGGGGTACTGTTCGGAACCGATCGAGGTTTCGCTTCCGGGCCTGACCAGAAGCCGAACCACCACATAGCCGCCATGCGGCTGTGCCGAATTGATCAACTGCTCGGGGGGAATGGGGGTGGCATACCAATTTATTCGATGTGCCCTGCTCGATGAATGCGTAGCACGCATTCACGGGCGATAACAGTCCGACTTACTGTCGTCTGCCGGCTGCCATGTAGCGCCGGCCGTAAACGCATCGCATTTATCGGTCTCTCGCGCCCGCACGATTGCGCGCCTCCACTTATCAGCACAGGAACTGAGCATGACGACCATGAGCACCGCCCGGGTCGAAGCACTCGAGCAGAACCTACGCAGCCACACCCAGCGGGTGGCCACTCCACCGAAGTTGCTCGGAGTTGCCACAGCCAACCCGCCGGATCGCTACAACCAACGTGAACTCATCGATCTGCTGAAGATCACCGACCCGAAGATCCGGGGCGTCTTCCTCAACGGCGGCATCGAGCAACGACATCTGACCCTGCCCCCACGGGGCGACGACGGCGAGTTCCGAGTCGAAACCCAGGGCGAGCTGCTGGAGAAACATCGCCGTCAGGGTGTGCGCACCGGCGCCGACGCACTGCGCCGATGCCTGCGCGAAATCGGTCGTGAACTGCACGAAGTGCGCTATCTGGCGGCCGTCACCACCACCGGATTCCTCACGCCCGGCTTCAGTGCGCTCCTGATCAACGAGTTGGGCCTGGATCCGGACACGGCCCGGCTGGATGTGGTCGGCATGGGCTGCAACGCCGGGCTCAACGGACTCGGCGCCGTGGCCAACTGGGCGTCCGCGCATCCGGGCGAGCTCGCTCTGCTCGTCTGCTCCGAGGCATGCTCGGCGGCCTACGTTTTCGACGGGACGATGCGCACCGCGGTGGTGAACAGCCTCTTCGGCGACGGTGCGGCCGCGTTGGCAGTGCAGGCCGGCGCGGGCAGCGGCGCGGCGGCGCGGGCGGGTTCGAGCCCGACGCCTTCGCTGCTGACCACCAGCAGCTACATGATCCGGCACGCGGTCGGCGCGATGCGCTACGACTGGGACGAGGACGCCGGGAAGTTCAGTTTCTACCTCGACAAGGAAGTGCCCTACGAGGTCGGCGCGCACGCCGAGATCGTGATCGACAAGCTGTTGCACGGCACCGGATTACGTCGCAAGGACATCGCGCACTGGATCGTGCACTCCGGCGGCAAGAAGGTCATCGACGCAGTCAAGATCAACCTGGGTCTCACCGCCCACGATCTTCGCCACACCACCGGGGTGATGCGCGATTTCGGCAACCTTTCCAGCGGCTCGTTCCTGTTCTCCTATCAGCGGCTGCTCACCGAAGGCCGGGTCCGCCCCGGCGACTACGGCGTCCTCATGACGATGGGCCCGGGTTCGCAGATCGAGACCGCTCTGCTCCGCTTCTGATCCACGGCGATCGCACTACACACAGGGGGAACGATGAGTACATCCAACGGGTCCGGCACCAACGTCCTAGCCGCGGTGATACCGGCCGATCAACCGCTGTCGGCCGAGCTGATCGACGCGGTCACCACGATCGCACTGCGCGCCGAAGACGCCCCGCGAGACCGGCCGCACGGTGTCGTCCTGTACATCAGGGGGCCGGAGGCGGGCCACGATTTCTCCTGGCCCGGTGCGGTGGACATCGGCACCGTCGGCAAGTGGGAAGGCGCCTTGCGACGGTTGGAACAGGCGCCCGCGCCGATCGTCGCCGCCGTCGACGGCGATGCCTACGGTCCCGCGGCCGAGCTGCTGCTCGTCGCCGACTACCGCATCCTGCGATCGGGGTCGGTTCTCGGATTCGCTGCTTCCGACGGAGGTAGCTGGCCGGCCATGGCGCTGCATCGGCTGGTCGCCCAGCACGGCGCGGGGCTCGCCAGAACGCTCGCGATACAGGGCCGCAGCCTCTCGGCATCCCAAGCGCTCGAGCACGGCTTGGTGGACGCGGCGATCGATGACAGCGCCGAAGCCGAAACCCAAGCGATCCAGGCAGGTCTGGCGCTGTTCGAGGCGACCGCGGGGTCGGAGATCGCCATCCGCAGGCGCCTGGTCCTGGATGCCGCGGCCACCCGATTCGAAGACGCGCTCGGGGCGCATCTGGCGGCATCCGACCGCGCCCTGCGTCGGCTCGGGAGCACCTTGTGACCACACTGCCGCAGTTCATCGGCGATCTCGGATACGACAAGGCCGCATTGCAGGACGCGGCCGCCGAATGCGGCCGCGTCCTAGCCGAACTCGGGCCCGTCGCAGGCCGCGACGATGCCCAGGCCGCACGAGCCGCGCAAGCCCTCGATGCTTTGCGAGCCCAACGCCGGGCATTCTTACGCGCGCATCTGCACGAGGTGTATCTCGCCGCCACCGACAATCTGCGTGAATCGCCGCGGTTGACCGAGCTCGCCGCCGCCGTCACCACCTTGTTCCCCGGTCTGCTCCCCGACCCTGGTCAGCTCGCCGCGGACGCCGCGGCGGTGCAGGCGCACAAGGAAGGCTGGGAGGTCGACCAAGGGATCTTCTTCCACGCGGTGTTCGCCGACCCGATCGCCGGGAACCACCTGCTCGACGCGATGCGCAGGCCGACCCGCCGCGCACAGGCGCTGCTGCCGGATTTCGAGAGCACCGGCCGGATCACCATGCCCGCGGCGACGCTGACCCGGTCCGGCCACACCGCGACCATCACGATCACCAATACCCACTGCCTCAACGCCGAGGACAACCAGCACGTCGCCGACATGGAAACCGCGGTCGACCTGGTGCTACTCGACGACCGGTCCAAGGTCGGGGTGGTGCGAGGCGGCGAGATGAACCACCCGCGCTACCGCGGCAAACGGGTGTTCAGTGCGGGCATCAATCTCACCCGGTTGCACCAGGGCAAGATCTCCTACGTCGAATTCCTGCTCGGCCGTGAGACCGGGTACATCGCCAAAATCCTGCGCGGCCTGTCCACCCTCGGCGATTCCGCCGAATGGCCCCCGCGGTTGCACACGAAACCGTGGATCGCCGCCGTGGACACCTTCGCCATCGGCGGCGGCGCGCAACTGCTGCTCGTCTTCGACCGCGTGATCGCCGCCGCCGACAGCTACTTCAGCCTCCCGGCGGCACAGGAAGGCATCGTGCCGGGCGCGGGCAATCTCCGGCTGGGGCGCGGCTCGACCTCGCGGCTTTCGCGCGAGGTGATCCTTTGGGGCAAGCGGATCCACGCCACCGAACCCGCCGCGCGATACGTCTTCGACAGCGTCGTCGAACCCGACGCGATGGACACCGAGATCTCCCGCGCCGCCGAGCAACTGGCAGCCGACGCGGTGGTCGCGAACAAACACATGATCGTGACCGCCGAGGAACCGCAAGACACGTTCCGCTCCTACATGGCCGAGTTCGCCCTGCATCAGGCGCTGCGGCTCTACGGCGTGGACGTGCTGGCGAAAGTGGGCCGGTTCAGCGCGGGAGCGCGGCAGTGACACCGCTGCCGGACCTGACCACCGTGGTCTACCGCAAGCAGGGCCGGGTCGCCACCGTCGAGCTGGATCGCCCCGACGTGCTCAATGCGATGAACTCGCGGATGCACACCGAGCTGGCCCAGGTGTGGGACGACATCGAACGCGACGATGAGATCTGGGTGGCCGTGCTCAGCGGTCGCGGCGGGCACGCGTTCTCGGTCGGGCAGGACCTGAAGGAGCTGTCCCAGCGCATCGCCCACGGCGAGGGATACTCGACGTTCGGCAGCGCGGGCAGACCCGGCCATCCCCGGATCACCGATCGGTTCGGCTTCGCGAAGCCGCTGATAGCCAAGGTCGCCGGCTACGCACTCGGCGGCGGTTTCGAACTCGCGCTCGCCTGCGACATCGTCGTCGCCGCCGACAACGCCGAGTTCGGGCTCACCGAAGCCAAACTCGGCCTGATCCCCGGCGCGGGCGGAGTGTTCCGGTTACCCCGGCAGGCGCCCTATCGGATCGCGATGGGGCATCTGCTCACCGGCCGCCGGATGACCGCGGCCCGCGCCGCCGAACTCGGCCTCGTCAACGAAGTTGTCGCCGTCACCGACCTCGACGCGTGCACAGATGCCTGGGTCGCCGACATCCTCGCCTGCGCCCCGCTGTCGGTGCGGGCCATCAAAGAGGCCGCGGCCGCGGCTTCCACCATGCCACTGCCCGAGGCGTTCACCGCCCGATACCACTGGGAGACCTTGCGCGCAGGCTCTGCCGACGCCAGAGAAGGGCCGCGCGCGTTCACCGAGAAAAGACCACCGAGCTGGACCGGCCGCTGAGCCGCGTCACTACCCGGGTGCAGACAGACCTATCAGGAACGAAAGGGATATGACCTCTACACCGCCCCGCAGGCTGGGCCGCGACATCATCTTCGACTATCTGCGTGAGGTGGGCACCGAATATGCCTTCGGTGTTCCCGGCACGCACGAGATTCCATTGCTCGACGGGACGACCATTCCGGAGAACGGTGTGGAGTACGTGCCGTGCCTGCACGAGAACATCGCGCTCGGCGCGGCCATGGGCTACGCCCGGATGTCGGGACGTCCCGGCGCGGCGATCGTCCACATCACCCCCGGCACGGCCAACATCATCGGCAATCTGTTCAACGCCTACCGATCCAACATCCCGCTCATCGTGCTCTGCGGACAGCAGCACAGTGAGCTGCTGATCCAGGAACCGATCCTGGCTTCCGATCTGGTCCACACCGCCGAGCAATACACGAAGTGGGCCCACGAGATCCGCAGTGTCGACGAAATGCCGCTGGTGCTACAGCGCGCGTTCAAGGAACTCCTGGTTCCGCCGTTCCGGCCGGTATTCGTCTCGCTGCCGTGGAATTTCCTGCTCGAAGCGCCCACCATGCAGGAGCCTGGGCGGGTGACACGCATCGCGCACGCGGTAGCGGCCGACCCGGCCGGTGTCGCGGACGCCGCCCGACAGCTCGCGCAGGCGAAGAATCCCGTGGTGCTCGTCGGGGACGGGGTCGGCGAGGCGAACGCATGGCCGGAGATCGAGCGCCTGTCCCATGTGCTGGGCGCGGCGGTGTACTCGGAGAACCAGGCCAGCCGCATGAACTATCCGAACGATCTGCCGCACTGGCAGGGCGAGCTCGTGCCCACCCAGGACGGGGTACACATGCAGCTGGCCGATTTCGACACCATCTTCCAGGTCGGCGTGAACTCCCAGGCCCAGATCCTGGTGTTCCGCTGGGAGAAGGGCCCGATCATCCCGCCCGCGCTCACGCAGGTGACGCTGCACAACGACCCGTGGGAGATCGGTAAGAATTCTTACGCGAGCGTCGGTGTGCTCGGCGACATCAAACGCAGTCTGCCGCTGATCATCGACGCCGTCGTCGGCCACCCCGCCTACGACGAATCCGCGGCGGCACAGCGCAATAGGCGGATTCTCGAGCTCGACGCCCGTCGCGACAAGGCGTTCACCGCGGCCGGGGCCACGGCCCCCGGGCACGAACCGACGATTCCGGACTACATCGTGCCGATGAAGCTGGCCGAGGTGCAGAAGACACTCCAAAAACCGCTGACCGTCATCAACGAGGACTTCGCGATCTCGGCGGCGATTCAGAAGGCGATCGCCTACGACGCACCCGATTCCTATTTCTGTACCTCCGGCGGGTCGCTCGGATTCTCCCTGCCCGCGTCGATAGGTATCGCCCTCGCCGTGGGTAAGCGCCGCTACGTCGTGACCATAGTCGGCGATGGTTCGGCCCTGTTCCACACCAACTCGTGGTGGACGACGAGCAAATACGCGCTGCCGGTGCTGTATCTGGTGATGAACAACCACGAATACAAGACCCTCATGACCGGTCTTTCCGCCCTCGGACAGATCTACGGCTGGGAGCCGACCAGCGACGCGTGGTACCTGCGATTGGGCCGGCCTACCCAAGATTTCGCCGAGATCGCCGAGACATTCGACATCGAGGGCGAGGTGGTGACCAAGACCGCGAAGCTCACCGATGCGCTCGAGCGCGGGTTCAAGGTCCTCGACAAGGGCGAACCCTACGTGATCGACATCCGTATCGCCTCGGCGTCCGCGCCGCCGATCGACATGCTGCTGGCCGACAACCCCGACGTCGACCCGGTTCTGGTCGAACGGCTCCAGTCCATGGGTCCGCCGTGATCCGCGAGACCGCCACGTCGTGCTCCCGCGCCATGCGCGGGAGCACCGCACACGGAGAAAGGGAATCATGACCGAGGCAAGCCGGCACTCCTTGCGACTGAATCGCCGCACGCTGCTCGGCAGCGCCGCTGTCGCCGCGCTCGGCGCCGCCGGAATCGGAGGGTTCTTGCTCACCGAGAACGTGATCGGGCCGTGGCGACTGACCGCTCGCAGACTGGTGGATCGCCTGCAGGACACCGCGGGCGGCTCCTTCCCCGGTTGCCGGCGTAATCACGCCAAAGGGCTCGCCGTCGCCGGATATTTCGAAAGCAACGGCAACGGCGTCGAGCTGTCGAAGGCATCGGTGTTCCGGCCGGGCCGCTACCGGCTCGACGGCCGGTTCTCTCTCGCAGGCGGCAACCCGCACATGCCCGACGTACCGGCCGCACCCCGTGGACTGGGGTTACGGCTGTTTCTGCCCGGTGGGGAGCAGTGGCGGATGGCGATGATCAACATCCCCGTGTTCCTCGACGCGTCGCCGCAGGACTTCTACGACCGCACACTCGCCTTCGCACCGGACCCGGCTACCGGCAAGCCCGACCCCGCCGCCATGAGCCGATACGTCGCGGCGCACCCGAAGACCGCCGCCGCGCTGAGCGTGATCGAACAAGGCGCCCCGCCGGCCACTTTCGCGGATACGGCGTTCTTCGGGCTGAACGCCTTCGAGTTCTCCAACACCAGGGGCGACACCGTACCGGTGCGGTGGCGGCTGGTCCCGGACAACCCACCTCGACTCGCGCCGCTTGCAGCCGGCGAGAACGCACTCTTCGAGGGTCTGGTCGCCGGCATTCAGGCGGCGCCGCTGCGATGGAAGTTCCTGGTGACGGTCGGCCGACGCGGCGTCGACCCCACCGACGACGCCACCGCGGCCTGGCCGGCTGATCGGCGTGAAGTGCAGGTGGGCACCGTCGTGCTGGACCAGGTGCACACCGAATCCGCGGACAACGTGCAGAACGTGAACTTCGATCCGCTCGTGCTGCCCGACGGCATCACGCCATCCGACGACCCGCTCCTGCAAGCTCGCTCGGCGGCCTACGCCGAGTCCTTCCGCCGCCGTGCGGGCGAAGCGAAACCCACCGGCGCCGTCGTCGTGAAGGAGGCATGATCCGATGGCGCTCTCCGAACGCACCGGCGACACCACCCGGTTCGGCGTCACCGCGCGCATCCTGCACTGGACGATGGCGATTCTGATCCTCGCGATGATCGGCATCGGCGCGGCGATGGTCGGCTACCTCGGCGCCTACAGCCAATTGCTGAGCTGGCACAAAACCATCGGGCTGGCCATCCTGCTGCTGGCGGTCGTCCGTCTCGTCTACCGTGTCCGCCACCGTCCGCCGCCGCAGATCGAGACCATGGCCAAACCCGAGCGGCTCGTCGCGACCGGATCCGAGATCCTGATGTACGTACTGTTCCTCGCCCAACCGCTCGTCGGCTGGGCTTTGGTCTCGGCATCCGGGATTCCCATCGAAATCCTCGGGGGGCTGGGCGTCCCGGCGATCGCACCGGCCGATCCTCAGCTGTACGCCGCGTTGCGGACGCTGCACAGCGTGCTCGCCTACCTGCTGTTGTTCGCGTTGATCGCGCACATCTGCGCGGTCACTTTCCACGCGTTGGTCCTGCGCGACAAGCTGCTGCGCCGCATGACGTTTTCGACCTCGCAGCGATAGATGAGCAGACCGGCCGTCCCCGGAATCGCGCTCGTCGGCGCGACCTTACGTGCGCCTTTGACCTGCGTCGGCCCGCTGATGCCGGTGATCACCGGCGACACCGGGCTGTCCAGCACGCACGCGGGCCTGCTCACGGCCCTGCCCTTGCTGATCTTCGCGGTCGTCCCCGTGGCGGTGCTGCGAACCGTGCGTCATGGACCCGACCGGCTCGTGCGGCTTGCGCTGGTCGCGATGCTGGTGGGACTGCTGGTTCGCTCGACGCCCGGCCAGGTGGGGCTCTTCGCCGGGACGGTGGTGATCGCGGTGGCGATCGGGTTCGCGAACGTGCTGCTGCCCGCGATCGTGCGAGACAGCGTCGGTTCCGCCCGTGTCACGGCGGTCACCGGCGCGTGGGTCGCGGCGATGTGCGCGGCGGCGGCCGTGTCGTCCGGGATCGCGGTTCCGCTGGCAGAGGTGCTGCCCGGCGGCTGGCGCCCGGCGCTCGCCTCGGCCACGCTGCTGGTCGTCGTCGCGTTGCTGGTGTGGCGGATCGGGGACAGAACCGTATCGGAGCCGTCCTCTCCCGCCCGCGGAGTCTCGATGCCCTGGCGTTCGCCCTTGGCCTGGCAGGTCAGCGCTTTCATGGGTTTACAGGCGTTGGGGTTCTACACGACGCTCGCCTGGCTGCCCACCGTCCTGCACGACAACGGCGTGACGCCCGAGACCGCGGGCTGGTCGCTGTTCGCGTTCCAAATCCTGGGTTTGGTGGTCATCAACACGATGCCGTGGCTCACCCGCACCGCGGCGGCGAAACGCCGCCTCGCCATCGCCGCCTCGATGCTCGATGCCGCGGGCTTCCTGCTCCTCGCCGTAGACCCCGATCTGGCGCCCCTGGCGATCCTGCTGCTCGGCACAGGCGCCGGTGCTTGCCTGGCCCTGGCCATGGCCTTTCAGAGCGAACGCGCCGGCGACGCCCTCCACGCGGCCGCGCTGGCCGCGATGGCTCAGACGGTCGGGTTCGCCATGGCCGCCGTCGGCCCGACGCTCCTGGGCATCCTGCACACGCACACCCAAAGCTGGGCGCCGGCGCTGGGCGTGCTCACCGCGCTGACCCTCCTCCAGGCTGCCGCGGCGGCCGGGGCCGGACGCACCCAGATCGTCAGACCTGCCCGACAACCGGTCCAGGCGGACCTCTCATGATCTTGGGGGCGACACCGAACTGCGCACGGTCCCGCGGTACACGGACTCGACGGCTATCCGGATGTGGGTGGGCTGATCGAAGACTCCGTTGCCTACCTCGCCGCCCGGCTCGGCGGCCGCACCTCGCGCCGAGCGGTTCGGTAGGGCCCGGACACTCGCCTGGTGTTGCGTCGCGTGCGGGGCAGTTCCCGCGCGTGCGACGACGCGGTGCAGCGCGGACTCGAAAGGAGTCCAGGCGGTCGTCGCTGATTGCCGTGCCGATCGGACTCTTCAGCTATGGCGGGGCGGTGTTCGCGCGGGGGCGAGTTCGTGTCCCCGCGGAAGCGGGTCGTCGGCGCCTCAGGCCGAGGCGCGATCACTGTCGGTCCGCACCGCTACAGTCGCGACGTGGCTGGTTCGCGGTACTCGTTCACGGCGGAAGTGTGGGAACACCAGGGGGATGCCGCCTGGCATTTCGTGTCGCTGCCGGAGGACGTGGCCGATGAGATAGAAGAGCGGTACGCGCATCGTTCGGGTGGGTTCGGCTCGGTGCGGGTGCATGTGGTCGTCGGCGCCAGCCGGTGGTCTACATCGCTATTTCCCGACAAGTCGCGGGCGACCTATGTGCTGCCGATGAAGAAGGCCGTGCGGGTCGCGGAGGGACTGGAGGCGGGTTCGACGGCGCGAATCGAACTCACTGTCGCTTGACCGCCACCACCACGATCATGAGCACACCGAGCACGATGCCACCGAAACCGAGGGCGCGAACCAGCGGCCGGACGGAGTGACAGGTCGGGGCTGTCGGCGATCAGACCGGGTTCGGCGACGTCGGGAGAGGCGGCTGTGACACGGTCGGATCCTCGGCTTCTGGTCGACACCCGCGTCGACGTAGGCGTCAGCCTCCCGGCCCTGCCACGCGAATCATCGACTACCCGGCCGTGCCCGTGGACCGCCGGCGGCTCAGCGCTGCTGGGGCGCCGCCATGCACTCACCGGCGATGCGACCGCTGGCGGCGCGCGCCTTGTCCGCGTCCTCCTTGCTCATGCCCAGGGTCTCCTGGTTGGGAGTCTTGGTGTCGTACTCGTCGCTGATCATGATTCGCAGTCCGTCCTGCGAGATTCCCTGGTCGACGAACACCTTCGCGGCGCAGTCGGCCAGTTGCTTGTTCTTGAGGCCCTTGTCCTGCAACGACTTGGCGAGATCGGCCTGCGTCACCGTGGGCGCCGCCGTGTCCTTGTCGCTGCCGCATGCCGCGAGTACCGGCAGCGCGATCAGCGCCGCGGCGATCATGCAGATCCGCACCTGACTCCTCTTCCTCGACTGACCACCCGTCGGTGGCGTGGCCACCATAATGCCGTGTGGCGTCCAGCGGTAGTCGTTCCCGGCGAGAGGAACGAAAGATGTTGCCGCGAAAGCTATATACAGACAGACCTCAGAGATCCATTGCCGCCCGCAGCGCGGTGTCGAGCCGTTCCAGGGTTTCGGTGTCCACCGCGTCCACCCGCTCGGCCAGCCAACCGCGGAAGATGCGCCCGATGTTTCCGGCATGCACCCAGCCGTGATCCTGCACCGGAACCGCGAGAATGTCCTGCGGATCGTCTTCGATGACCTCGGCCGCGATCAGCCAAGGACGAGGCGATTCGTTGATGCCGTCACTGCTGATGAGCACGACCGTTCGGCGACGCGGCGAACCATGCGGGTTGTAGATCCACAGTTCACCCCGACGCACGCATCGCCTCCTCGGCGGCCGCCAGCTCGGCCGCGTCCGCGGCGGCCTCGGCGGTCACATCCGACACCGGACCGACCCCGGTGCGCACGGCCTCCCGTCGCGCGGCCTTGGAAATCCAAGCCGACGGCGACATTCCCGCCCGAGCTGCCGCCTGCTCGGCGTACGACCAGGCGGCTTCATCCAGCGAAAGGGTGACCTTACGCGTTGCCATACCAATTATCGTACCGACCATGGCCGTGGTGACGCCAGTCCTCCACGACGCCGGATGAGAGGGAGCGGCACACGGCGCGATCCCAACTGATGGCTGGTGACTGCTGTTAGTGTTGGCCGCATGACGACGTTGCACCATCACCGCGTGGGCGCGGGCGAGCCCCTAGTGCTGGTCCACGGGGTCGGAAGCCGGTGGCAGGTGTGGGAGCCGATCATCGACACACTGTCCGCGTCGTACGAAGTGATCGCGGTGGACCTGCCCGGTTTCGGCGGCTCGACGCATCCGCTGGCGCACACCACGGTCGCCAACCTCACCGAGGCGCTCGCCGAATTCCTCGCCGCGCAGGGCATCGACCGGCCGCATCTGGCGGGCAATTCGATGGGCGGGCTGATCACTCTCGATCTGGCCGCCCGCGGGCTGGCTCGTTCCGTCACCGCCTACTCGCCGATCGGGTTCTGGGACACCGCGGGTCGCGTCTGGTGCCAGCAGTCGCTGGGCAAGTCACGAGCGCTCGCACGCAAGTTGCGCCCCGCCCTGCCATCCGTCCTCGGCACCGCCGCGGGCCGGACCGTGTTCCTCTCCCTGATCTTCGGCAAGCCGTGGGCACTCGATGCGAAGGTCGCGCTGGACACCGCGATCGGCGCGGTGGAGGCGGCCGGCTTCGACGAAGCTCTCGCCTCGTTCACCGACGTCCGCCTGCCCGAGATCGGCGCGCTCGCCGAGATTCCGGTGACGGTCGCCTGGGGCAGCCGCGACATCCTGCTCACCTACGCGACCCAGAGCCGCAAAGCCCGAAGCGTGCTGCCGAACGCCGAGCACGTCACCCTGCGCGGCAGCGGGCACACACCGTTCTTCGATGATCCGGCCGGCTGCGCACAGGTCCTGCTCGAGACGGTCACACGCACACGGTAGGAGTCAGCGGGCGGGCGGATCGAGCAACGTGTCCGCGGCCGCCGTGCCGAGCAAGACGCGCACGGCGTTGCCCCACCGGTGCCTGAGAATTCGGTTGCTGGACCCGTCACCGGTGAGCAGCACGCGCAGCGCCAGGCCGGTCATGATCTCGATGGTGAACTCGGTGATCGTCGGAACCCGCGGATCGTCGGGGAATTCGCGCCGGAAGCTGTCGCGAATGCTGGTGTGCATCAGTTCGAACAGGCGCACCTCCAGCGGGAGGAACGCCGCGCGCAGTTCCGGGTCGGTCCGCGCGCCGACCCACATCTCCAACGCCGCCCAGAACGACGGCCCGCTGAGCATCCGCATGGTCAGCTCGACCGCCGTCTCCAACCGGTCCGCCTCGTCGGGGATCGCCTCGAATTCGCTGGTCAGCTGGTCGAATCGGCGTTGCGCCACGTGCTCGACGGCGCCTGCGAGCAGGTCGGCCCTGGTAGGGAAATAGTGCTGCAACGTCCCCCGCGGCACACCCGCCCGTTTCTGCACCTCGAGCGTTGTCGTGCCCGCGTAACCGACCTCGACGAGACTTTCCACCGCCGCGTCCAGCAGGCGCGTGCGCATACGCTCCCTGCGCTGCGCCTGCGGCTGCCGGACGTGTCCCGGCCCGCCTGTCAGCGGCCCTGCCACTTCGGCTCGCGCTTCTGCGCGAACGCCAGCGCGCCTTCGGCGGCGTCCTTGGAAAACAGTGCGGGCAGGGCGATCTCGCCCTGTTTCGCGAACGCTTCCGCGACCGGCCAATCCGGCGACTCATCGATGATGCGCTTGCTCGCGGCCACCGCCAGCGGCGCGGCGGCGGCGATCTCGGCCGCCAGTTCGAGCGCCACCGACAACGCGCCGCCCGGCTCGGTGACCCGATTGACCAAGCCGAGTTGGTAGAGCCGCTCGGCGCTGACCCGCCCGCCCGTGAGCGCGAGTTCGGCGGCGGTGCTGCGCGGCAGCCGCTGGGTCAGCCGCAGCACGCCGCCGCCCGCGGCGACCAGACCGCGCTTGACCTCGGGAATGCCGAACTGCGCGTCGCGCGCCGCGACGATCAGATCACCCGACAGCGCCAGCTCGAAACCACCGGCCAGCGCGAAGCCCTCGACCGCGGAGATCATCGGCTTCGCCGGGGGCTTCGCCGCGATGCCGAGCGGGCCGCGCCGTTGCGTCATCGGCATCTCGCCCTTCGACGCGGCAACGAGATCCATTCCGGCACTGAAGGTTCCGCCCGCACCGGTGAGCACGAGCACGCGCGCGGCATCGTCGGCCTCGAACTCGTCGACGGCGGCCTCGATGGCTTGCGCGGTGGCCAGGTTGATCGCGTTGCGCGCCTCGGGACGGTTGACCGTCAGCACGGTGATCGCGTCGCGCCGCTCGACGAGAACCACGTCGGGTCCCACCGTCTCACTCATTCGGCGCTCCTCTCGGTGAGCAGGGTGAACGTGTCCGCGGTGACCTCGGCGTCCGCGCCGAGCGGATCGCCTGCGGTGAACGCCGCGAGGGTGTCGGCATCCGACGCCCGAACCAGTATGCGGGTCCCCGCGGGTGTCAGTGCGCTCACCACAACGGCTTCCGGTTCGTCGGCACGGTCCGGCGCCGAGCCCTTGCGGTAGGCGACGGTGTACGCCTCGATCGAGACCGGGCCGGTGTACCCGGGCGCCGGTTCGCGTCGCGCCGGAGGCACTTGCGCCTCGATCGCACGGAACAGCCGCGCGGGCGGTCGGGCGGAGTACACGCCGACGCCGTGCTTGGTGCTGTACCAACCGAGCGCCGTCGCCAGTCCATAAGCGTCCGGGTCGGCGCGGAGAATGCCGTAGAGGGTCGCGATCGAATGCGTCGTGTAGTTGTTGCCCGGCCCGCCCGCGAAGGTGAGACCGCCGGTGACCGACAGCGGCCGCACCGGATCATCGAGCGGCAGACCGAGTTCCTCGGCCGCGACCTGCACCGCGACCGGGAAGCAGGAGTAGAGGTCGATGTGCGCGACGTCGTCTATCGCGATCCCCGCCGCGCCCAGCGTCGCTTTCCCCGCCGCGGCGATGGCGGGCGAGCGGGACATGTCCGCGCGCTCGGAGACGAACCACTCGTCGGTCGCGGTGGCGCCCGCGTGCGGGAACACCCACCGGTCCCGCGGCACACCGGCGGCGTCGGCGGCCGCCGCACTGCACAGGACCAGTCCGGCGCCCAGGTCGACGGTCAGGTTCGCGACCATCAGCTTCGGATAGGGTGTCGACACCATCCGGTTGGCGGGCGCGGGTGTCACCAGATCAGCGGCGGTATGTGCGGTGGGCTGCCACGCATAGGGATTACGTGCCGCGATGTCCGACAGCCGCGACCACAGTTCGCCGATCCGCTGCCGGTGCGTGGCTTCACTCGTCCCGAGCCTGCGGCGCAGCGCCGTTTCCATCAGCGCATAGAAGTAGACCGGCCCCCACAAGCCCGCCGCGGTCTCCATGTCCGAGTTCGGCGCGCGATCGGAGCCGATGATCTCGTCGGGCCCCACATCCTCCGGCTGCTCCGGCCAGTCCACCGCGGCGCCGTTGCGGGTGGCGGCGTTCCACGAGGACACCGCTTCGGCGCCGGTGAGCAGCGCGACGTCCGAGCGACCGTCGGCGATGGCCTGCGCGACCATGTTGAGCAGCCGCTGCGGCGCGTCACCGCCGAAACGCACCGATTGCACGGTCCGTTTCGGACTGATGCCCAGATCGGCGGCGACGAGTGCGCCCAAGTCACCGTAGGGGCGGCTGACCGGAGCGACGGCGGCGATCAAGTCGGCGGACCGCAGCAAACTGTCGCCGACGCCGCTGTCGGCGCCCGCGCGGCGCAGGGACTCGGCGGCGAGTTCGACCGGGCCGGGCAAACCCGGCTCTCCCGGTCGGTGTACGACCTGCCCGGCGCCGACGAGCACCGGCGTCCTCGGGTCCATTCCGGCTGGCAGCATGCGTCCTCCGCTCCAGAACCGTCAACATTGACGGTAACTCGACTTCGATTAGAACAGAACCGAAGCTTCACGGGCAACAGCGCGAGTCCCGCAACTGACCGGTGAGTAAGATCCGAGAATGGGCACCAACATCGCACTGCGGATCGACCACAACCTCGCGTACGTCACGCTCGACCGGCCGGACAAGCACAACGGCCTTACTGTCGAGATGCTTAGCGGACTGATTACCAGTGCGAAAATCGTGGCTCGCCGTGGTGATGTACGCGCGGTGATCCTGTCCGGGAACGGACCCAGCTTCAGCAGTGGACTGGACATCGCAGCGGCCACTAGCAATCCAATAGCTATCATCCGAAATTTCGCGCCGCGACCCTGGCGGGGCACGAACGCGTTCCAAGAGGCGTGCTGGGCCTGGCGCCGCCTGCCCGTGCCGGTGATCGCCGCGGTGCACGGGCGCTGCTACGGCGGCGGGCTGCAGCTCGCACTGGCCGCCGACTTCCGTTTCGCCACCCCCGACGCGGAGTTCTCCGTCATGGAAGCCGCGCACGGCCTCATACCGGATATGACCGGCGCGGCCTCGCTGTCACGCCTGGTCGGGATGGACCGAGCCCTCTTGCTCACGATGACCGCGGACACCGTGAATGCCGCCTACGCAGCGAAGATCGGCTTGGTCACCGAGTTGACGGAAGACCCCGTGGCCGAGGCCGAGAAACTGGCCGACCGCCTCGCGACCCGATCGCCCCACGCCGTCGCCGCGGCCAAGCGGCTGTTCAAGAAGTCGTGGCAAGCGTCCCCCCGGCGAACCTTTGCCGTCGAGCGCGCCACCCAGCTACCCCTCATCCTCCGGAGAGCGCTCCGCCAGCGGACTCTGCAATAGCTGCTTGTTCGCCAGTATGCGACATAAGGCACATCCGCGCCGATTTCACTGCTAGCATTTGCCCACGATTTGCCAGCCAGTCGAATAGTGGTGCGCGGCACACTGCGAAGGGTCTGTGTATCGCGGGACATCTGTGTTTCGCACCGCTCACGGCAAGAAACCGGAGGGCTCACAGACAGTGATCAGGACCGCATGCTTCCTGCTCTCGGCGCTGGCGGGTGTCTCGGCCTTGCTCTTCACGGCGACCACCCCCGCCATCGCCAACCCGAACGCCATCAATCCGATCCCGGTGCTCAACGGCACGACCGGGTTGCCGAATCTGCTCGGCCGCACCAAGGCGGTGTTCCAGGTGACCGGGATGGCCAGCCCGAACAACACCCAGACCTACAACGTCCTCGGCACCGACCTCGGCATCATGTGGGACAACGGGCGCGGCGAAATGCTCACCGCGTTCGGCGACACCGCGGGCTTCGGCTTTCCCAATCTGCTCGCGGGCAGCATGTGGTCCTGGCGCAGCAATATCCTCCTGCGCAGTCACACCAAGGACCCCGCCGAGGGCATCTATTTCGACAGCGTGGTGCGCGATGTGTTCGGCCAAGCGCGCGACCTGATTCCCAGCCCGAAGATTCCCTTCCTTGAGATCAGCCGGATTCCCACCGCGGGCATCGCGGTGGACGGCGTGCAGTACATGAGCCTGATGTCGGTGAAGACCTGGGACGACGTCGGTCAATGGAGCACCAGCTTCTCCGGGCTCGCCGTCTCCGGAGACAACGGCGAGACCTGGGCCGAACTGCCGGAGACACGGCGAACCAACGAGGGCGGAAACGCCAACTTCCAGATGAACGCCTTTCTTTCCGACGGCGGGTACATCTACGAGTACGGCACCCGATCCGGGCGCGACAACACCGCACACGTGGCCCGTGTGCGCGCACACGACATCGCGAACCTCGCCGAATACGAATACTGGGACGGCCGCGCGTGGCGCAAGAACGACGTGAATGCCGCCGCACCGATCATGTGGGGTGTCGGCGAATTGTCGGTGATGTACAACGCTTATCTCGGACAGTACATTTCGCTCACCACCGACCGGTTCAATTCCGTGGTGATGCGGCGCGCGTCCACACCGGCCGGTCCGTGGAGCGATCCCGAAGTGCTGATCGACACCCGCGAATTGCCCACCGCCTACGCGCCCTCGATCTTCCCGTACCAGACGGGACGTGATCTGTACTTCCTCACGACGGTGCACAGCCAATACAACGTCTTGCTGATGCGCACGACACTGTAGCCCGGGGCAGACGGTCCGACGCGGCACTTGACCTCAACAAAGGTTGATATATGAGGCTGAACCGCGTCGGTCCGTTCCCGTCCCTGGAGGCATCATGCTCAGCACCACCACCGTCGACGTCCGCACCTGGCTGCGCGAGAACGCCGTCACGATCGACAGCTTCGATCCGGACTCCCCCGGCTCGGACCTCGACAGCTTGATCGCGCGACTCGGCACCGCCACGGTGGTGGGCCTGGGTGAGTCGACACGGTTCTCCCGGCAGACATTCGGTGTGCGCGAACGGATATTCCGTGGGCTGGTCGAGCGGCACGGTTTCCGCGCCTTGGCCATTCAGGACAGCGCGCGTTCGGGTGAACGCTGGGACCGGTTCGTCACCAGCGGGGAGAGCGACCCGTTGACGGTGCTCGCCGGCGCGTGGCGGCCGTGGCGGACCGAGGAGTCGGTGGCCACGCTGCGCTGGATCCGCGCGTACAACCTGGCGCATCCGCAAGACCCCGTGCGGATCTTCGGCGTGGAACCGCCCCATGCCGAGCCCAGTGACTACGACGCGGTGCTCGATTATGTGCGACGCGCGGCCCCCGACCGGACGGCCGCGATCGAGGTGCACCTCGCGCCGATCCGCACCGCGCACCAGATCGACGAGCACGTCCAGCGCCACCAGGGCATCCACCCCGGCCGCCCGTTCGTGGAGCACGCCGAAGACGCATTCGCGCTGCTCACGGCGCTGCCGGACACGAAGGAGCGCGCTACTGCCCTGGACCACGCCCGCCTGATCCTCGACTTCCACCGGCACAGCGTCGCGAGCCAGGGCTTCGCCCGGGACGAGCGTCCTTCCGCCGAGACGGTGCTGGGATGGCAGCGAGCGACCGGCGCCAAGATCGTCTACTGGGACGGGATCGCGCACACCACCAGTCTTCCGATCGCCTTCGGCGCGGCCGAATTCCATGGCGCGGGAAGCCATCTGCGTGCTCGGCTCGGCGCGGGGTACACGTCCGTCGGCATCGGCTTCCACCACGGCGACCTCGGTGTGGCGACGGCGCCCGACCCGCAGGACGACTTGGTCGATGCCGCCCTGGGCGAGGTCGACCTGCCCGCGTACTACGTCGACCTGGACGCCGCCGCGCCGGAACCGGTGCGCGACTGGCTCACCGGTCCGGCGAAACTGCGCACCATCAGCGGAGTCTACGACCCGGCCCAGGACGCCTCGGCGAACATCCGGCTCTCCGCGCTCGCCGACGCGTTCGACGTGCTGATCCACGTGCGCGAGACCACGCCGGTGCACTGGCTCTCGCAGGTATCGGACTGACTCGGGCAACCCTGGGGATCGCGGGCCACGCGATCAATAGACTCGAAACATGGATGCGGCCGACTGGGACGAGCGCTACGCGCAAACTGAATTGGTCTGGGGCGCACCGCCGAACAACACCGTGGTGGAGCATGTCTACGGGTTGGAACGCCGTGCCCCGCTCCAGGCCGCCACCCCCGAGGGCGATGCGCCGGAGTTTCCCCGCGCCCTCGACCTGGCGTGCGGCGAGGGGCGCAACACCCTGTGGCTCGCCACACACGGTTGGCAGGTGCACGCCGTCGACTACTCCCAGGTGGGCATCGACAAAGGCCGCACCGTCGCGTCGCGCTTGTCCCGCTCGGTCCGCAATCGCATCACCTGGCAGTGCGCCGACGTCACCGACCTGGACGAGGCGGGAATCACCGGGCCGTTCGAGCTGGTCTTGATGGTCTTCCTGCACCTGCCCGCCGAGCAGCGCCGCGCGCTGGTCCGCAAGGCGGCCGACCTGCTGGCTCCCGAGGGCACCCTCCTCGTGCTCGGCCACGACACCACCAACCTCACCGACGGCTGCGGCGGGCCACAGGACCCGGCCATCCTCTTCACTCCCGACGACATCGTCGCCGACCTCGGTCCCCTGGCGGCCGCGAGCCACGTGCGCGTGCGCCTCGCCGACCGCGTCTACCGGCCCACCGAGACCGGCGACGCCATCGACGCCTTGGTCATCGCCACCCGGGCAGCGGGGTAAGGGCCGTGCTTCGGTTCACGACCAGCGCTCGAGCCACGGGGTCACGGTCTCGGCGATCAGGTCGAAGCCCGCGCGGAAAGCATGCGGCTGCCCGGGAATGACGCGGACCTCCGCGGCGTCGGCTGGATCGGGGATGCCGAACGGGTCGTTGGCCCCGTTGACGACCACCACTTCGATGTCCCCCGGAGCGAGCAACTCGTCCCGGCGGGAGTTCTCCGGCTTGCCCGGCGGATGCAGCGGGAACGACAACGCGAGGACGCCACGGGCGCGCGCCGCGACCGCGGTGCGACAGGCCACCCGCGCCCCGTTGCTGCGCCCGCCCTGAATAAGCGGCATGCGTTTGCGGCCGCGCAGCCGAGCGACGATCTCGAGCCAAGCCTCGTCCTGCTTGATCGCCGAACCCGGCGCACGTCGCCCGGCGACCCGGTACGGCTGCACCACCCGCGCGACCGCGCCGCCGAGGCGAAGCGCCGCGTCACGCACCGCGAGCAGGTCCTTCGCGTCCACCCCGCCACCCGCGCCATGCGTGAGCAGCAACAGGAACGCCGGCCTGCGCGGCTGTTCGAGCTCGACCTCAGCCGGTCCGGCACTCGTCTCGATACGCACTGTGCTTATTTTCCAGGAACGGACAATGCTCGATCTCGCTTCGCTCGAAACCGGTGGCGGCGCCATCTCGGTTACCGGGGCACCAGCCGTATGACCTGCGGTTTCGCCTTAGTTCATGCAGTCGGTTGGGAGGACCAAAGGCTGAGCCCGAGGCTTGGCGGCCACTCGGAGCAGGCTGCGCGGTGGCGCTGCGCTCGGCATCGGGGAGGCGACGAGCCGTTAGGCTTCTGACTCGGCTTCGTCCCCGGCCCGGTTGCGCGTGGGAGGGCGGGACGATCGCATCCGTGGTCAGCGCAGTGCGCGACGGTGTGCCGGGATCTGGATCGGACACTGTAAAACGCGTCACATTGCCAGCTCAGCTCTTTGCCACTTCATTACCGCTCGGTAATATGTCAAATAAGTTACCCGCGAGTAGCATGCGGAAAACCGGCACGACTACCCCGGTGGAGCGAACACGGGCGGGAACGGCAACCGACCGACCGCACCAACTCAACGGAGAGTGAGTACTGACAATGGGTCACTACAAGAGCAATGTCCGCGACCTGGAGTTCAACCTCTTCGAGGTCCTGGGCTTGGGGTCCATCCTGGACAGCGGCGCATACGGCGATCTCGACGCGGACACCGTCAAGGAGATGCTCAACGAGGTGCGGCGCCTGGCCGAAGGCCCGCTCGGCGAGTCGTTCGCCGACGCCGACCGCAACCCGCCGGTCTTCGATCCCGAGACCCACACGGTGACGCTGCCGGAATCGTTCAAGAAGAGCTACCGCACCCTCCAGGACGGCGGCTGGGACAAGCTGGGCATCGCCGAGGAGCTCGGCGGCCTGCCGATCCCCCGCGCGGCCTACTGGGCCATCGCCGAGCTGATCCTGGGCGCGCAGCCCGCCGCCTTCATGTACGCCGCGGGCCCCGGCTTCGCGAACATCTTCTACAACAACGCGACCGACGAGCAGAAGAAGTGGGCGCAGATCGCCGCCGACCAGGGCTGGGGCGCCACCATGGTGCTGACCGAGCCCGACGCAGGCTCCGACGTCGGAGCGGGCCGCACCAAAGCGCTCGAGCAGGAAGACGGCACCTGGCACATCGAGGGCGTCAAGCGGTTCATCACCTCCGCCGACTCCGACGATCTGTTCCCCAACATCATGCACCTGGTACTGGCCCGCCCCGAGGGCGCCGGACCGGGCACCAAGGGCCTGTCGCTGTTCTTCGTGCCGAAGTTCCACTTCGACCCCGAGACCGGTGAGCTGGGCGAGCGCAACGGCGTGTTCGTCACCAACGTCGAGCACAAGATGGGCCTGAAGGTCTCGGCCACCTGCGAGGTCACCTTCGGCGGCCACGGCATCCCCGCCAAGGGCTGGCTGGTCGGCGAGGTGCACGACGGCATCGCGCAGATGTTCGATGTCATCGAGCACGCCCGCATGATGGTGGGCACCAAGGCCATCGCGACCCTGTCGACCGGTTACCTGAACGCGCGGGATTACGCCAAGGAGCGGGTCCAGGGCGCCGACCTGACGCAGATGACCGACAAGGCCGCGCCGCGCGTGACCATCACCCACCACCCGGACGTCCGTCGTTCGCTGGCCACCCAGAAGGCGTACGCGGAGGGGCTGCGCGCGGTGTACCTGTACACCGCCGCTCACCAGAACGACGACGTGGCCCAGCAGGTCTCCGGAGCCGACGCCGACCTGGCCGCTCGGGTCAACGATTTGCTGCTGCCGATCGTCAAGGGTGTCGGCTCCGAGCGCGCCTACCAGTACCTGACCGAGTCGCTGCAAACCCTGGGCGGCTCCGGCTTCCTGCAGGACTACCCGATCGAGCAGTACATCCGCGACGCGAAGATCGACTCGCTCTACGAGGGCACCACCGCCATCCAGGCGCAGGACTTCTTCTTCCGCAAGATCGCCCGTGACCGCGGCGTCGCGCTGGCCCATGTGGCCGGACAGGTGCAGAAGTTCATCGACGCCGAGGCGGGCAACGGCCGCCTGAAGGGCGAGCGCAAGCTGCTGGCCACCGCGCTGGAGGATGTGCAGGCCATGGCCGCCACGCTCACCGGCCACCTGATGGGCGCCCAGGAGCAGCCGAGCGAGCTGTACAAGGTCGGCCTGGGTTCGGTGCGCTTCCTGCTCTCGGTGGGTGATCTGCTGATCGGCTGGCAGCTGCTGCGCCAGGCCGAGGTCGCCATCGCGGCGCTGGACAACGGCGCCACCGGCGCCGACGAGGCGTTCTACCAGGGCAAGGTCGCGGTCGCGCAGTTCTTCGCGCGCAACATCCTGCCGGAGCTGACCGCCACCCGCGCCGTGCTGTCCAACCTGGACAACGACATCATGGAGCTGGACGAAGCCGCGTTCTGACGCTCGCACCACCGATACGGCACAAAGGCCCGGAGATCTTCTCCGGGCCTTTGTCGTCTAGATTTGTCGTTTCGTGACATTCGATCGCCGTTCGGCGCCGATTCTCTCCGGTAGATTGCGTGCTCCCGGAGGGCAGCAGGAACCTCCCGATCCACACAGTTCGACGCGAAGATTGTCGGCAGGGGTGCCCGAGGTGACGCGCAACACGACTGGCATCGGCGCTTATCTGCGCGAACGACGACTCGCCGCGGGATTGACACCGACCCAACTCGCCCAGCGCGCCGGCCTCGCCGAGGCGGTGCTGGACGAAGTCGAAACGGGCGCGGTCTCGCCGAATCACGCGCTGCTGCAACAATTGTTCGACGCGCTCGAGGTGCCCATCTGGTATCGCAAGCACATCGTCGTGCTGACCTTGCCCAGCTTCTTCACCGCCGCCTACGGACCGGGCCCCGACGTGCCGACCCCGGACGACCGAGCCGACCTGCACAGCCTTCCCGACCCGGCCTGCTACCAGCGGATGCCGACCCAGGATCTGGTGGAGGCCAATTCCGCCTACGAACGCGCCTTTCCCGGAGCTGTCGCCCGAGCGAACGTGCTGGAGTGGATGTTTCTCGACGCGGCGGCCCGGCGGGTGATGGTGGACTGGGCCGTGGAGGCGCACCTGCTCGTGGACGCCTTCCGCATCCTGTCTCCGCTCGCCCCGCGCGAGCGCGTCGAACAGATCGCCGAACGCTGCCGCCGCTCCCCCGATTGGGACCGTATGTGGACCACCGAAGTACGCGCCGCCGACATCCCCCGCCGCAGTTTGCGGGTACGCGAACTCGCCACGGGCCGGATCCGCTCGATGAGCATGCGGGTCTACAGCCCCGAGCTCCCGGAACGCCCGTGGTGGCTGCACCGGCTGGTGACGATCGGCCGAACGCGCGGAGCCCACGCGTCGATGTAGGCGACATCGCGGCGGCGAGCAGGCAGAATTACCCAGCAGACTGCGTCCCACGAGAAGGGAATTGCCGGATGACTCGATCGCTGTCCGCACTCGCCGGAGCCGGCGCGCTCACCGCGGTTCTCGCGCTGACCGCCGCCGCGCCCGCCGGAGCAGACCCGAACAACGTCATACCGATCCCAGCGCTCAACGGCATTCACGGCCTGCCCGAGCTGCCCGGCCCGACCAAAGCGGTGTTCCAGGTGACCGGCATGGACAGCCCGAATCGCACGCAAGCGGTCAACGTGCTCGGCACCGACCTCGGCATCATGTGGGACGACGGCAACGGCCGGATGATCACCGCCTTCGGCGACAGCGCGGGCATCGGCGTGCCCAACCTCCTCGCGGGCAGCCTCTGGGCTTGGACCAGCAACGTGCTGTTCCGCAGCTCCTCGCACGACCCCGCCGACGGCATCATCTTCGACGACGTGGTGCCCAACCCGTTACCGAGCCCCAAGATCCCCGGCATCGAGATCAGCCTGATTCCCACGGCGGGCATCTCGGTGGGCGGCGTGCAGTACATGAGCATGATGTCGGTGCGCGAATGGGGTGATCACGGCAGGTGGCACACCAATTTCTCCACCCTCGCCGCCTCCCATGACGGCGGCACCACGTGGTCGCAGCTCACCCACACCCGCCGTGCCAACGTCGACGGCCACGAGAACTTCCAGCAGAACGCCTTCCTGAAGGCGGGCGGCTACATCTACCGCTACGGCACGCCGGCGGGCCGGAACAATCCCGGTTTCGTCTCCCGCGCGAAAGAAGCCCAGATCGCCGACATCGACGCCTACGAGTACTGGGACGGCAAAGCGTGGAAGCCCACCGACGCCAAGACCGCGGCCCCGATCCTCGGCGGCGTCGCGGAACTCTCTGTCATGTGGAACGAACACCTCGGCCAGTACGTCATGCTGACCACCGACCCGGCCAACAACGTCGTCCTGCGCACCGCGTCCGCCCCGGAAGGGCCGTGGAGCGAGCCTCGCGTCCTCATCGAAGCCCGCTCCCTCCCCACGGCTTACGCGCCGATGATCTACCCCTACCAAACCGGCCGTGACCTCTACTTCCTGGTCACCCAGCACACCCAGTACAACGTGCTGCTGATGAAAACACCGTTGTGAAAGTGCGAATCCGCCCTGTCCAGCGCGGGACGGAGCGGATTCGCTCGGCGTGCGTTCGCCGCTGTTTCCTCACTCGCACTTCACGATGGGAATGGGGTCGTACTTCACCGTGCGGGTCTTGCGGGAGACTTCGCGTCCCGTCTTGCGGTCGGTGATGACGCGGGTGTCGGAGATGGTGAAGCCGGGTGCGCCTTCGGAGGCGATGCAGTCCTTGCCCTTGGGCAAGGTGATCGTGTTGGGTTCGGTGGGTTTGGTCTTCTCGCCGGTGATGGATTCGACATCGACCGTCTTGGTGCCCCACAGGCGGACGGTGATTTCCGAGTCGGTCGCGAAAGTCTCGATGTAGATGCCGGTTTGCGAGTTGTTGCGGAATGCGAGGTCGATCGCGCCGTCGAAGACGGTGGCCTCGCGGGCGGCGGGGTAGCGGGAGATGTAGTAGCTGTGCTCGGTGTGGCCCGCGTCCTCGAGGCCGGCGAAGTACGCCGCGTTGTAGAGCGTGGTGGCGAACTGGCTGATGCCGCCGCCGACGGCGGTGCTGGGACGGCCGTGGTCGATGATGCCGGACTCGACATATCCCTCGGCGGTGCCGCGCGGACCGGTGAACTCGTTGAGCGAGAACGTCTCTCCCGGCTTGACGATCGCGCCGTTGACCTTCCTGGCCACGGTGCGGATATTGACGCCGGAAGGGCCGCTGAAACCACCAGTGGTGAACGATCCGACGGTCTCGATCACGCCGAGACCCTGCGCGGCCTCGGTGGTCAGTCTCGGTTCGATGCGCTCGTAGACCGCCTGCGCGGTCCGCTCGCCCGGGGCGACCAGCAGTGCGGTGAACTGTTCCAAGGTCTTCGGCCAGTTGATCTTGTCGCCGACCACGGCGGGGACCACCGACGGCTTGCCACCGGACACCGCGAACGTCGCGTCCTTCGGCTCCACTTCCGTAGTGGCGAGTTGCGGCGCGAGCAGTCCGATCGCGGCCTCCTGATTCACCGACACTGCCAGACCACCCTGCCCGTCCGGCGCGAAGGTCAGGACGGAGGCGATCTGCTCGGGATCGAGCCTTGCCGCGCCGCCCTTGCCGGCGAACGAGATCGGCGCCTGCACGGCGGGTTGGGCGATCTCGCGCAGTGCCTTGTCGACGGCTTCCGGACGCACGCCCAATGGCGCGGGAACCACCGGGAGATCCAGCGTCGTCCCGGTGATCCAGCGGTCGGCCAATTCCGTACGAGCGGCGGCGGCGTCGAGCACTCGTCCGGGGACCGGCGGCACCGCGACGGGTCTGGCCCGGTCGAAGGTGATGGTGCCCTCCACCGAGGGGCGGTCGTGCACCCGCAGCTCGGTCAGCTGACGATCCATGGCCTGCTCGTCGACCGCGCTGACGATCGCCACGTCGCGCGTAGTGAAGAAGGAGGCGAGCCGGGTGAACGGATTGAGCGGCTGGGAGCCGATCCGCGACCAGGTGGCGTCCCAGTTCACGGCCAGTCCGGCGGCGCTCGGCACGATGCGGGTCTGCACGTCGCCGATGCGCAGCGGCAGTTCCCGGCTCGTCCTCGGATCGAGTTCGGCGCGCAGAGCGGCATCGGCCGCGGACTTGTCCATGCCGCCGACGTCGACGCCCGCGACGACGGTGCCGCGCGGCACCTCACCCGCGGACAGCACCCAGTCCACCGCGTATCCGAGACCGGCGACCGCCAGGACGGCGCCGACGGCGATACCCGCCCGGCGCACGAGCGCGGTGTCCAGGCGCTTCGGTGGCGGAGTGGAGATCGGGCGACGCGCGGGCGCACGGCGAGGTGCGGGCGGCACGGGCCCTCGCCGGGTAGTGTGCAGAGGCTGAGTAGGCTGCGCGTCGCCGCTCCACGCGACCGACCGGTCCGATCCTTGGGGTTGCTCCGCCCCGAGGAGCTGGCGCCGTCCGACTTCGCTACCAGGGTGTGGGCCGTGTCCTCCGGTGCTCGGCTGGCTCGTCACGAACCGTCCTCCCCGTTCCATGGAATTGTGGACCCGCACGATGCGAGTCCCCGCCAACGATAGTGGTCCCTACCGACAGCGGTCGGCACAGCTCGGGCGTAGAGCAAATCCCGCGCAAAGAACCGGGTACACCACACAAAGAGGCCCGCGCAGTTGCCGGGTCGGGGGTCTGGCAACTGCGCGGAGCCGACCTGTTTATCGGTGTGCCGCCAGGGGCGTTACACCCGCGGGACGAACCGTGACCGATCCCACGCGGGGAGAATCGAGAGGAGGGACGACCCGCCGCAAGACTTCGCATACAAGGGAGATGGATGGTATGCAGTTGGGAATGATCGGCCTCGGCCGGATGGGCGCCAACATCGTGCGTCGCATCGTCAGGGACGGACACACCGCCGTCGGGTACGAACGTCACTCCGCTCACATCGACGAACTGCGCGCCGAGCTCGGGGACAACTTCCGCGGCAGCACCGATCTCGCCGAATTCGTCGGCATGCTCGAGACCCCACGCGTGGTGTGGGTGATGATTCCCGCCGGCGCGACCGGTGCGGTGATCGAACAGGTCGCCGAACTGCTCGAGCCGGACGACATCGTCATCGACGGCGGCAACAGCCGCTATCACGAGGACATCCGGCGCGCCGAGCAGCTGAAACCCAAGGGCATCCACTACGTGGACATCGGCACCTCGGGCGGGGTGTTCGGCCTGGCCCGCGGCTTCTGCCTGATGATCGGCGGAGAGACCGAGCCGGTGAAGTACCTGGATCCGCTGCTGAAGTCAATCGCACCGGGCCTCGAGGCGGCCGAACGGACCGCTGGACGCACCGGCGAGCCGTCCACCGCCGAACTGGGCTACCTGCACTGCGGGCCCGCGGGTGCGGGTCACTTCGTGAAGATGGTGCACAACGGCATCGAGTACGGGGCGATGGCCGCCTACGCCGAGGGGTTGAACATCCTCCAGAAGGCCAACTACGGAGCCGAGCACCCCGGCGAGTTCTCCGCGGAGGAGACACCGCTGGAGCACCCCGAGTACTACCGGTACGACATCGACGTGCCCGAGGTCACCGAGTTGTGGCGGCGAGGCTCGGTGGTCGCCTCCTGGTTGCTGGACCTCACCGCGGCCGCGCTGCACGCGGACCCGAACCTCGATTCCTACAGTGGCCGGGTCTCCGATTCCGGAGAGGGCCGCTGGACCGTCGATGCCGCCATCGACACCGGCGTACCCGTACCCGTCCTGGCCTCGGCCCTCTTCGCGCGCTTCTCCTCCCGAGGCGATGCCCAATACGCGGACAAAGTGCTCTCGGCGATGCGCAAAGCTTTCGGAGGGCACATCGAACTGCCCGGGAAATGAGGCGGTTTCCGCTCCGCGCATGAGCCCGAGAGCGGCGGACTACGGCCCGGTCCGCGAAATCGGCGGATTACTGCCGCCAACAACCTCTTCCCCGGCCTATGGGAGCCCGCCCCGCAGCGATCGGCGAAATACGCTCACCGTTCTCACAGCGGACAGACGGCAAGGCGGTATGGGTCCGCTTCTTCGAACCCATACCGCCTTCGATGCCTACCTGCGAGGAGTGGTCTAGCGCTCGAGGATGGCGACGACGCCCTGGCCGCCCGCGGCGCAGATGGAGATCAGGGCTCGGCCGGAGCCCCTTTCGGCGAGCATCTTCGCGGTGGCGGCGACGATGCGGCCGCCGGTGGCGGCGAAGGGGTGGCCCGCGGCCAGCGACGAGCCGTTGACGTTGAGCTTGCTGCGGTCGATCGAGCCGAGCGCGCCGTCGAGGCCGAGGCGCTCCTTGCAGTAGGCGTCGGACTCCCACGCGGCCAGGGTGGCCAGGACCACCGAGGCGAAGGCCTCGTGGATCTCGTAGTAGTCGAAGTCCTGCAGGGTCAGGCCGTTGCGGGCGAGCAGGCGCGGCACCGCGTAGGTCGGCGCCATCAGCAGGCCGTCGGGACCGTGGATGTAGTCGACCGCGGCGACCTCGCTGTCGACCAGGTGGGCCAGCACCGGCAGCTTGCGCTCGGCCGCCCACTCCTCGCTGGACAGCAGCACCGCGGAGGCGCCGTCGGTCAGCGGAGTGGAGTTGCCCGCGGTCATGGTCGCGTCGCCCGCCTTGACGCCGAAGACCGGCTTCAGAGTGGCCAGCTTCTCGATCGAGGAGTTCGGCCGCAGGTTGTCGTCGCGGGTGAGACCGAGGAACGGCGTGATCAGGTCGTCGAAGAAACCGCGGTCGTAGGCGGCCGCCATGTTCTTGTGCGACAGGTAGGCCAGCTCGTCCTGCGCCTCGCGCGGGATGCCGAACTCCTTGGCGGTGATGGCGGCGTGCTCACCCATGGACAACCCGGTGCGCGGCTCGGCGTTGCGGGGGATCTCGATGCCCAGCATGCTCGGGCGCAGCTGGCCGACCAGCTTGAGGCGGTCTTTGTTGGTCTTGGCGCGGTTGGCGTCGAGCATCCACTCCCGCATGCCCTCGCTCACGCCGATCGGAGCGTCCGAGGTGGTGTCGGTGCCGCCGCCGACGCCGGCCTCGATGCGGCCCGCGGCGATCGCGTCACCGACGGTGACGATCGCCTGGAGCCCGGTGCCGCAGGCCAGCTGCAGGTCGTGCGCCGGGGTGTACGGGCTGAGCTTGCTGCCGAGCACGCTCTCCCGGATCAGCCCGTGCTCGCCGACCCGCTTCAGTACGGCGCCGCCGACGACCATGCCGAGCCGATCGCCCTGCAGGCCGAAGCGGCTGACGAGACCGTCCAGCGCGGCGGTGAACATGTCCTGGTTGGAGGCGTGCGCGTACGCCTTGTCCGAGCGAGCGAACGGAATCCGGTTGCCGCCCACGATCGCGACCGGGCGGGTGGTCTTACCGGTATTGGCGGTGCTCTTCGCCGAACGGGCTTTGCTAGTCACTCGAGTCTCCAAGGTCTCGTGGATGGATGTCCCGGTGGCCCGGTCCGGCGCGGACATTCCACGCTGATCGGCGCCCCGTCGCGGTTGTTTACATTAAACTTACTCTGGAGTAAGTTTAATGTCGACACGTACCCCGCAAATGTGCGCCAGCAAACCACGCCGGGGCTACCCCAGACCCGAGAGACTGAACTCAGAAAAGGTAGGAATAGTGGCAGCCAGCAAGAGCAAGGGTGCTCCCAACCTCTACGGATCGTTCGTACACTCCGCACCTGGCGCGTTCCTGGCCAGCAAGCTCAACCTTCCGAAGCCGGAGGCATTGCGCCGCTACGTCAAGGGCGAGCCCGCGCTGCCGGGCCCGGTGCTGATCGGCGGCAAGGGCCGGGTCGCCGAGCCGGTGCGCGCGCTGCTGTCGGACTACACCTTCGCCGACGCGCTCAGCCCCGAAACCAAGTACGGCGCATTGGTGTTCGACGCCACCGGCATCGGCACCATCGAGGACCTCTCGCAGCTGTTCGAATTCTTCCAGCCCGCCCTGCGCAGCCTCACCCCGTCCGGGCGCATCGTGGTCATCGGCACCACGCCCGAGCTGGCGTCCGGCGTGGACCAGCAGATCGCGCAGCGCGCGCTGGAGGGCTTCACCCGCTCGGTGGCCAAGGAACTGCTGCGCGGCTCGACCGCTCAGCTGGTCTACCTGCACCCGGATGCGTCCGCCGCGGCGACCGGCTTGGAGTCGACCCTGCGCTTCCTGCTCTCGGCCAAGTCGGCGTTCGTCGACGGCCAGGTGATCCGGGTCGGCAAGGACGACGCGAGCGCGCCCGCCGACTGGGACCGCCCGCTGGACGGCAAGGTCGCCGTGGTCACCGGCGCGGCGCGCGGCATCGGCGCGACCATCGCCGAGGTGTTCGCCCGCGACGGGGCCCAGGTGATCGTGGCCGACATCCCGGCAGCGGGTGAAGCCCTGTCGGAGACCGCGAACAAAGTGGGCGGCACCGCGCTCGCACTCGACGTGACCGCGCCCGACGCGGCGGAGAAGCTGGCCGAGTTCGCCACCGAGCGTTTCGGCGGCATCGACATCATCGTGCACAACGCGGGCATCACCCGCGACAAACTGCTGGCGAACATGGACGAGGGCCGCTGGAACGCGGTCATCAACGTCAATCTCGCCGCGCCGCACCGGATCACCGAGGGCCTGGTGGCCAGGGGCGCGCTGAAGGAGGGCGGTCGCGTGATCGACGTGTCCTCGATCGCGGGCATCGCGGGCAACCGCGGCCAGACCAACTACGGCGCCTCCAAGGCGGGCGTCATCGGCATGGTCGACGCCGAGGCGCCGAAGCTGGCGGAGAAGAACATCACCATCAACGCCGTCGCGCCCGGTTTCATCGAGACCGCGATGACCGCAGCCATCCCGCTGGCCACCCGGGAGGCGGGCCGGCTGATGAGTTCGCTGCTGCAGGGCGGTCAGACCGTCGACGTCGCCGAGACCATCGCCTACTTCGCGAGCCCGGCTTCCAACGCGGTGACCGGCAACGTGGTGCGGGTCTGCGGGCAGAGCCTGATCGGAGCATGATGACCCAGGCGCAGGCAGGCCGAGAGAAGACGCAGGTGATCGCCCTCACCGAACCGCCGAAGAACAGCCGCCTGTTCGCGAAGGCCGCACTCGGTGCGGTGCCGCTGCTCTCGGCGCGCAAGCCGACGCTGCCGGACCGGGCCGTGCAGCTCGAGGGCCTGCGGGTGGATCCGGATCATCTGGCCGCCTATTGCCGGGCTACCGGTCTTCGGTTCGGCGACGCGCTGCCGCTGACCTATCCGTTCATCCTGACCTTCCCGCTGGCGATGCAGCTGGTGGTGGCGCGGGATTTCCCGTTCGTGGCGGTGGGCGCGGTGCACGCGCAGAACGTCATCGAGCGCACCCGGGACATCTCGGTGAGCGAGCCGCTGGACATCCGCACGCACATCGAGAACCTTCGCGAGCACCCGAAGGGGCTGCTCGTCGATGCGATCAGCGATGTGAAGGTGGGGCGGGAACTGGTGTGGCACCAGATCACCACGTTCCTGCACCAGCAGCGCACCTCGCTGTCGGGCGGGCCGAAGCAGGAGCCGAAGCCCGACGAGGTCCCGCCGCCGCCGCTACGCACGTTGCGGGTGGATCAGAAGACGATCACCCGCTACGCCGCCGCGTCCGGTGACCACAACCCGATCCACACCTCGGCGTTGGGCGCCAAGGCGTTCGGCTTCCCGAGGTCGATCGCCCACGGCATGTGGTCGGCCGCGGCCATCCTCGGCGCCGTCGAGGGGCGCATCCCGGAACACACCACGTACTCGGTCAAGTTCGGTAAGCCGATTCTGCTGCCTTCCACCGTCAACGTGTATGCCGACCAGGCCGAAGGTGGTTGGGATCTGGCACTGCGCCACCCGAAGAAGGGATACCCGCATCTGACGGCGACCCTGCGCTGAACGATCCGCTGAGCCGCATCCCGATCTGGGTGAATCGGGATGCGGCTCAGTGCGTTCGGCGAGCTCTGCGGGTGCGGATCAGCAGTCGCAATTGCAGTTGCAGCAGCCGCAGTCACCGCAATTGCAGCAGCCGCAGTCACATTCGCCGCAATCGCCGCAGTCGCAATTCTTGATCCAGGCGTCCTTGCGTTCGCCGGTGCACGGCTGAGTGTGGTCGGCGCAGCACGCGTACCCGGTGCAGTAGCCGCCCAGGATGAGCGCGAGGGATTCGCCGACGCCCGGACGACGGGTCGGCGGACGGCTCCCGGTTCCCGGTACGCGGGCGCGAACCTCGGCGCGCGGCGAGCCTTCGGTATCGGGCGACGCCGAGCAGGTGTGGGCGGCGAAGGTCCCCAGACCGTGACCGAGCCGCCGCAGCACCGCGGTCAGCGGGTCCAGCAGCATCCAGCGGACGGCGGGCACCCGGCTCAGCTCGGCCGCCGCGACGGCCGCGCGCAGGCGCGAATTCGATTGCCGCAGCAGGTCGTAGGCCTCGGGCACGGTGATGCCGGTGATCGCGAGGGGGTTGAAGCGATCATGGGTGGCGTCGTCGTCGTAGTCGGCGACGGCATCGGCCAGATGCGCGATCCGGCCGAACTCCCACCCTGCCTGTCGCAACGCATCGATATTGCCCGGGCGGTCGGCCAGCACGGCGGTGTGCGCGAAGAACGACGCGGCGCACAGCTGGGTCGGCGCGGTCAAGCGGTCGAGCGGATCGGCCGACGGCCCCATTGCCGAGCGCCAATGCGGCGAAGGGTCACCAGCGCTGCCACGGTTACGGCGGTGCGCGGCCTGGTCGGCCGGGACCGGGATCGTGGCTTTGATCCCGCGCCGACGCAGCCAGTCGCGGTTGGGGCGACTGGAATACGCCTTGTCGGCCAGGAC
>NZ_VUOT01000047.1:0-38046 GCF_009829295.1 Nocardia sp. CY15 | reverse complement strand
GGCCATAGCGGTAGGGAAACGCCCGGTCCCATTCCGAACCCGGAAGCTAAGCCTGCCAGCGCCGATGGTACTGCACTCGACAGGGTGTGGGAGAGTAGGACACCGCCGGAACATCCTTCGAGATAGGGGACCCAGAATCTGGGTCCCCTATCTGCGTTTGAGCACCTGACAGAGCTCCGACGAACCTTGCCGCGCCCGCTTCCCACCGCGGGCGCGTGATTGAATCTGTGGGTACAACCACTCTTCGCGATACCAAGAAAGGCAGCACCGTGCCGGAACAAAACGACGATCGGAAGCCCTTCCGGCGCGGCGCTCCCGATCCCGGGTCCGGTCGGCGCGGCGACAACCAGGACTCGGACAAACGCGGCGGGGGATTTCAGCGCCGCGCCGACTCCGGGGGAGGCGGGGGCTTCACCCGCCGCGGGGAATCGGGCGGCCAGAGCCGACCGGACAGTTCATCCGACCGGGGTGGTCACCAGCGGCGCGAAAGTTCCGGCGGGTTCAACCGTCGTGGTGACAACGCGGGTTCCGGCCAGCGCGGTGGCTTCGGCGAGCGTCGTGGTTCCGGCGACCGGGGTGGTTTCAAGCGCTCTGAGTCCGGCGACCGGAGTGGTGACACCGGGGGTTTCCGGCGTGGCGGCGACGCGGCCAAGGGCGGCGGGTTCCAGCGACGGGACGAGTCCGCGGGCCGGAGCGGCTCGGGCGATCGTAGTGAATTCAAGGGCCGGAGCGATGCCGGAGAGCGGCGCGACGAGACGCGCGGTGGATTCCGATCCAGAGAGGACTCCGGTGCTCGCGGTGGGTCCGATCGTGGCGAGACGCGCGGTGGATTCAACCGGCGCCGTGAGGATTCCGGCGACCGTAACGCTGCCCGCCGCGGTGAACCGAGCGCGCGCGGCGGGTTCGGACGACGCGGAGATTCCGCGGAGCGCGGTGATGCGGGACGACGGGCTGACTCCGGCTTCCAGCGTCGAGATGACGCGACCCAGCGCCCTCGACCGGATCGCGATGCCCGCAGGGGCGGCGAAAACCGCGAGGATCGCGCTTCACGCGGTGACGCATCGCAGGATCGCCGTCGAGGCGGGGAAGGCGCCCGTGAGAGTGCGGGCCGTGCCCTCGACCGCCGCCCGCCGCGGCCGGAGGAGCCGGATCTGCCGGACGAGGTGCAGGCCGCCGATCTCGACACGGCAGTGCGCCGTGATCTGCTCAGCTTGGACAAAGGCAACGCCGAAACGGTCGCCCGTCACCTGGTGATGGCCGTGCGCCTGCTCGACGACGACCCGGGCCTGGCTCTCGCGCACGCCAGGGCCGCGCGGCAGCGTGCCGGACGGATCGCCGTCGTCCGTGAGACCGCGGGCGTGGTGGCTTATCACGCCGGCGAATGGGCCGAGGCATTGTCGGAACTGCGCACCGCGCGCCGGATGTCCGGCGGCTCCGGGCTGCTGGCCGTCATGGCCGACTGTGAGCGTGGTCTGGGACGCCCGGAACGCGCGATCGAACTCGGTCGCAGTGACGAGGCGCGCGCCTTGCGCGGCGACGAGGCGACCGAGCTGCGGATCGTCGTCGCCGGCGCGCGGATGGATCTCGGCCAGTACGACCAGGCCGTCGTTACCTTGCAGACCTCGGATCTCGATCCCTCCCGGACCGGTTCCGCGGCGGCCCGGCTCTTCTACGCATACGCCGACGCCCTCGTCGCCGCCGGCCGCACGGACGAGGGCCTCACCTGGTTCCTCAACGCCGCGTCGGCCGATCTGGACGGCGAAACGGATGCGGAAGAACGCGCCGCCGAACTCACCGGGGAAAACAACATCTGATCCTTGCGATGCAGAGAGCATTCGGCCGCGACGTCCACTGCGACGAGCGGTCTCAGCAGATCGAGGCGGAACGAACGGGCGGCTCGTAGGGCCACACTCGCTCACATCAGGCGCGCCGACGCTTTCCCTTCTGAGGTAGCGGTGGCGCGGTAGGCGCCTAGTGGTTGGTCGTGCCCCGTAGGTCGCTCGGCGTCCTACGGTCTCGGTTTCGCGGTGACCGCGTACACCCGTGGCAGGCTATTCATTCTGACGTGCGACGTGCCGAGACCCATGGTGCTGAGTTCGATCGGCAAGAGAGACTGTGATGGGCGCAGCGGGCAGATCGGATGCTCGTCTTGCCCTGCGGTCGCACGAGTCGCGCCGCGCATCTTGCGTGGCTCCATCGCGTGCCACGGCTCCGGCGATCCGGGAGGCGGGCCGACCGACCGTCTGGTTCGAGTATGGGGAAGCGTTCGCCGCGCGAGCTGGTTGTGGTGGCGGTCATACCCCTGGGGAAGGCGTGCGAGGAGGGGAGGAAGCCCAGCCCTCCTCTGCGAAAGTGCGCTGTGACGCTTGCGATCCGCAGTATCCGAGTGTCTGATGCCACGTCTTCCGGGTCCGTGGTCTGGCGTAGGGTTCGAGTGTCTCGGCCTCACCGAGCGGCTGTGCTGCCGGAGGGGTCCGGCGGTTATGAGTCGGCACGGCGCCGATCGGTGACACGGAGTGAGAGTGGTGTGAAGCGGCTACGAGATCGCTACCGAGCCCTGCTGCTGGATCTGGACGGCACGCTGTATCGCGGTCACGAGGTGATCGAGGGGGCGCCGGAGGCGCTGGCCGCGGCAGGACAGGCGGATCAGCGGCTGGTGTACGTCACCAACAATGCCAGCCGCGGGCCGCACGTCGTGGCCGCGCATCTGTCGGAACTCGGCTTCCCCGCGTCTCCCGACGACGTGGTCACCAGCGCCCAGGCGGCGGCACGGTTGCTGGCCGAGCGGCTCGGCCGGGGAGCGCGGGTACTCGTCGTCGGCACCGACGACCTGGCCGCCGAGGTGGACGCGGTCGGGCTGTGCGCGATCCGGCGCTTCGACGGCGACGCTCCCGCCGCTGTGGTGCAGGGACATTCACCCCACACCGCATGGCCGGATCTCGCCGAAGCGGCCTACGCCCTGCGCGCGGACGCACTCTGGGTCGCGGCGAACACCGACCGGACGCTGCCGAACGAACGCGGCCTCGCGCCGGGCAACGGTGCGATGGTCGCCGCGCTGCGCACCGCTTCCGATCGGGAGCCGATCGTGGCGGGCAAACCGTATGCGCCGCTGCTCGAGGACGCTCTCGTCCGGGCCGGTTCCCGCAGCGCCTTGGTGGTGGGCGACCGTCTCGACACCGATATCGAAGGCGCCAACCGGGTCGGGCTCGACTCGTTGCTGGTGCTCACCGGCGTCAGCACCCTGGACGAACTGCGCAACGCCCCGGACGGGCAAATTCCGACCTATGTCGCAGACACTCTCGACGCCCTCAACCACGCGGTCGTAGCCGCCGAGCCGGAAGCCGGCCTCGGCGAGTTGCTCCAGCGCAACCCGGGACGAGCTGTGACGGTACGCGCGTCGGATTCGGAAATCCGATAGCGTTGACGCCACGATGACTACTCCTATGCCTCGTCCGAACGGTCCCGGTACGGCCGCCGGTCAGCAAGGTCACCGCCCCGGGGCGCCCTTGCCCGGTCAGCACCTGCCGGGCGCGCAAGGGCGTCCGGAACCCGCCGATCCGGATCGAATCCGTGGCGAGGTCGACAGTCTGCTCGCCGAACTCGACCGCCCCGGCCGGGCCGCGCCCGCGGCCGAGAGCGCGGAGGCCGGAGTCGACATCACCCGTCGCGCTCGCATCCTGGAGCAGGCACATGACGTGCTGGTACAGGCCTTGGCCACGGTGGACAAGATCTGAGGTGGCCAGACGCGCACGGGTGGACGCGGAGCTGGTTCGCCGCGGATTGGCGCGATCGCGAGAACACGCGGTCGAGCTGATCGGCGCGGGCCGCGTCCTGATAGCTGGAACGGTCGCGGTGAAGCCGGCGACCGCAGTCGAGGCGGGCACACCACTGCTGGTTCGCGAGGAGCCCGACGAGGTCTCCTGGGCCTCGCGTGGCGCGCACAAACTGCTCGGCGCGCTGGAGCGGTTCGAGCCGGAAGGGCTGTCGGTGCCGGGCAAGCGCTGCCTGGACGCGGGCGCCTCGACCGGCGGCTTCACCGACGTGCTGCTCGCGCGGGAAGCGCGGGAGGTCGTCGCGGTCGACGTCGGGTACGGCCAGCTGGTGTGGCGGCTGCGCAACGACGAGCGGGTCAGGGTCTTCGACCGGACCAACGTGCGCGGTCTGACACCCGAAACCATCGGCGGCCCGGTCGAAGTGGTGGTGGGCGACCTGTCGTTCATTTCGCTGAGCCTGGTGCTGCCCGCGCTCGCGGCCTGCGCCGCGGCAGGCGCCGACCTGCTGCCCATGGTGAAGCCGCAGTTCGAGGTCGGCAAGGAGCGGGTCGGCTCCGGCGGCGTGGTGCGTGATCCCGCGCTGCGCGCCGAAGCGGTGCGTACGGTGGCGGCGGCCGCCGCAGGGCTGGGCCTGCGCACTGTCGGTGTCGTGGCGAGCCCGTTGCCGGGTCCGTCCGGCAATGTCGAATACTTCTTGTGGTTGCGTAAGGACGGGCCGGTCGAGTTCGACGGCGAACAGGTCGCGGCGCTGGTCGAGCGTGCGGTTGAGGAGGGTCCACAGTGAACGCGCCGGGCCGGCGCCACGGCCGGGAGATTCTGCTGGTGTCCCATCCGGGCCGCGCGGAGATCATCGAGACCGCCCACCGGGTGGCGAAGATCTTCGCCGACGCGGGCATCTGCCTGCGTGTGCTCGCCGACGAGGCGGACAGCACGCGATTCGCGGCCGAGCCGGGAGGCTATCCGGTGTGCGTGGTCGAACACAGCCCGCAGGCCGCGGTCGGTTGCGAGATGGTGCTCGCGCTCGGTGGCGACGGAACCTTTCTGCGCGCCGCCGAGTTGGCGCGCCCGGCAACGGTGCCGGTGCTCGGTATCAACCTCGGCCGCATCGGTTTTCTCACCGAGGCGGAGGCCGAGCATCTGGACGATGCGCTCGCACAGGTGGTCCGGCGCGACTACACGATCGAGCATCGGATGACGATCGACGTCACGGTCCGGGTCGACGACGAGATCACCGACAGCGGTTGGGCGTTGAACGAGGCGAGCATCGAGAACGCTTCCCGCATGGGCGTGCTGGAAGTGGTGCTGGAGGTCGACGGCCGGCCGGTGTCGGCCTTCGGCTGCGACGGCATCCTCATCGCGACGCCGACCGGATCGACCGCCTACGCCTTCTCCGCGGGCGGTCCTGTGGTGTGGCCGGAACTGGAAGCGTTGCTCGTGATTCCGAGCAATGCCCATGCTTTGTTCGCGCGCCCGCTGGTCACCAGCCCGGATTCGCGGATCGCGGTCGAGTCCGTGGCGACAGGTCACGATGCGATAGTTTTCCTGGACGGCAGGCGCACGCTCGCACTGCCCAGCGGGGGCCGGGTCGAGGCGTTTCGCGGCGCCGAACCGGTGCGCTGGGTGCGGCTGGACTCCGCACCGTTCGCCGACCGGATGGTGCGGAAGTTCCAATTGCCCGTGACAGGCTGGCGTGGCCGACGGCGAACGGAGAGCACGAGTGCTGACAGAGATCAGGATTGACGGCCTTGGCGTCATTTCCAAGGCGACCGCGCAATTCCACGCGGGCCTGACCTGCCTGACCGGCGAGACCGGCGCGGGCAAGACGATGGTGGTGACCAGCCTGCATCTGCTCAGCGGCGCCCGCGCGGACGCGGGCCGCGTGCGGCTCGGCGCGTCCCGCGCCGTGGTGGAGGGCCGCTTCACCATCGACGACGTCAACGAAGCCGCCCGTGCCGAGGTCGCGCAGGTGCTCGAAGCGGCCGCGGCCGAGCAGGACGACGACGGCAGCGTCATCGCGATCCGCACGGTCGGCAGCGATGGACGCTCCCGTGCCCATCTCGGCGGCCGCGGCGTCCCGGCCTCGGTGCTGGCCGACTTCACGGCGCCGTTGCTGACCGTGCACGGCCAGAACGATCAGCTGCGTTTGCAGCGCCCCGAGCAGCAATTGTCGGCGCTGGACCGATTCGCGGGCGACACGGTGAGTGCTCTGCTGCGCAAGTACCAGGTGCTGCGCCGATCGTGGCTCGACGCCCGCACCGAACTGCTCGAACGGACCGCGCGCAGCAGGGAATTGGCCCTCGAGGCCGATCGGCTCAAGCACTCGTTGAACGAAATCGACGCCGTCGCGCCCGAACCCGGCGAAGACGTGCGCATCGTCGACGAGGTGCGCAGGCTCAGCGATCTGGATTCGCTGCGAGACGCGGCGGCCACCGCTCACGGTGCGCTCGCCGGAGCGGCCGACGCACCCGAAGACGGTTCCGGCGCGCTGGAAGCGCTCGGCGCCGCGCGCGCCCGCATCGAGGCCGCCGACGATCCGGCGCTGGTCGCGCTCGCGCCGCGCTTGGCCGATGCCATCGCGGTGGTGGTCGACGTGACCACCGAGCTGAGCGGGTACCTCTCCGACCTGCCTTCGGACCCGGGAGCCCTGGATTCGCTGCTCACCCGGCAGGCCGAACTGAAGACGCTGACCCGTAAGTACGCACCCGACATCGACGGGGTGCTCGCCTGGGCGCAGGAGGCGCGCAGCCGGCTCGGCTCGCTCGATGTCTCCGAGGAGGCGCTGGCCAAGCTCGCCGCCGAGGTGGAGACCGCCGCCGATCGGGTGCGCGAGGCGGCGAAGAAGCTGAGCGCCGCGCGGGCCAAGGCCGCGGGCAAGCTGGCGGCCGCGGTGAGCGCCGAGCTGGGTGGCCTGGCGATGGGGAAAGCGCGCTTGGAGGTCGAGGTGCGGCCGCTGCCCGCGAGCGCGCAGGACTCGGCGCCGCTCACCATCGACGGCCGGGAGTTGCACGCCGGGACCACAGGCGTCGACGAGGCGGAATTCCGGCTGTCGGCGCATTCCGGAGCGCAGTCGTTGCCGTTGAGCAAGAGCGCATCCGGCGGCGAGTTGTCGCGTGTGATGCTCGCGCTGGAAGTGGTGCTCGCCGGTTCCGATCACGGAGCGACCATGGTGTTCGACGAGGTCGACGCCGGTGTCGGCGGCCGGGCCGCGGTGGAGATCGGGCGCAGGCTGGCCCGGCTGGCGCGTACCCACCAGGTGATCGTGGTGACCCATCTGCCGCAGGTCGCGGCGTTCGCCGACACGCACCTGGTCGTCGACAAATCCGATAACGGCAAGGGCGCCGTGAACAGTGGCGTGCGTGCGCTCACCAACGACGAGCGGGTGATCGAACTGGCGCGCATGCTGGCCGGTCTCGACGACACCGAGACCGGCCGGGCGCACGCGGAGGAACTGCTGGCGACGGCGCGCGCCGAGAAAGCGGGCGCCGAGGCGGCGACGCGCTGAGCGCGCCGGTCAGCGCACCGCCTTCTGCGCGCCCTTGATGAACTGGCCGATCAGGTTCTTCAATCCGAATTCCAGCACCTTGGCGGGCACCGGCAGCTTCGGGTCGGAGTCCATCGTGTAGGAGACCAGGGTGCCGTTGTCCGCGTCGGCGAAGGTGACGATGCCGACGTGGCGTTTCACCGGCGCGCCCTTGACGATCTTGTACTCCATCCGCTCGCCGGGCACGAGCTTGGTGATCTCCTCGGTGACGCCGACCGGGCCGAGGCCGATCAGGTGCTGGGCGCCGACGCCTTCCCGTTCGGTGAGGCCGGGCTTGACCAGCTTGACCTGTACGGGAATGAAGGGGCTGATGCTCTCGCGGTCGGCGAAGAGCCGATAGACGACCTCGCGCGGGGCGGCGATGACGGCGTCGACGGTGGTGCTGGCCATAGGTTCTCCTCTTCGAACTATCTGTGACCGGCAGCATATAGCTACCGGGTGCGCCGCTCGGTGCACGTGTCGTCCGCGTCACACTCGGCGCGGAGCCGTGCGGGCTGGTGCTCAATGATCGAAATGCCGACGGCAACCGGTCCTGAATCGGTTCGCGGATCCGCTCCGGGTCGAGCGGCGCAGCAGCCTCGCCAGAAACGTTCGGGTTGTCGCGGCGGCCGACAATCAGAGGGTTTATCGGCGCGGTAGCGGCTCGTTCGCTGAACTTCGAACCGGGCTGTAATGCGGCGCGTGGTCTGGTTGGAAACGCCGGTCGTATCGCCGCGGTTCACACGGCGGCGCGGACGATCGGGCCGAGTGTCATGATCGTCTATCCGCATTCTCGGATTGCTTGGGAAATCCGCTTTACCAGCATAAATATTGAAACTTATGTCGAGCGTCGCGTTGCATTCCGGTGCTGGCGGCCGGATGCCGGGCCTTGTTCGGGCGATCGTCAGACGGAGAAACGGTGGACGAATGCAGGCGATGAGACGGCGCGCCTCCACCAATGGTTGAGAGTTTGCCGCCATCATCGGCGCATGAGGATGCCGGCGCTGTTGTCGAGAAACACCGAAACGCTTCCTGGTCTGATCGGGACGGCCCGGGTGGATCGCAACACCCGGCGGCTGCTCGGGCGGGTCGGGCCGGGCGACATCGTCGTCCTCGACGAGATGGACCTGGACCGGATGACCGCCGACCGGCTGGTCGAGGCGCGTGTCGGCGCGGTGATCAACACTTCGCCGTCCATCTCCGGCCGCTACCCGAATCTGGGTCCCGAAGCGCTCGTGGCCAACGGGATCCTGCTGCTGGACACCGTGAGCTCGGACGCGTTCAAGAAGATCAAAGACGGCGTCAAGGTCCGCGTCGTCGACGGCGTGGTCTACGCCGACAAGCTGATCAAGAAGGAGCCGGAGGTCCTCGTCGAGGGCATCGAGCTCACCCGGTCCGCCATCGCGGAGCGGATGATCGAGGCGCGCAATGGACTGGCCGATCACCTGGAAGCCTTCGCGGGCAACACCATCGAGTTCATCCGGACGGAGAGCGCGCTGCTCATCGACGGCTTCGGCGTCCCGGAACTGAACCTGGTGATGAAGCATCGGCACGTGGTCGTCGTCGCAGACGGCCCGGATCACGCCGAGGATCTGCAGCGGCTCAAGCCGTTCATCAAGGAGTACGCCCCGATCCTGATCGGCGTCGGCCGGGGCGCCGACACGCTGCGCAGGCGGGGCTATCGGCCCGACGTCATCGTCGGAGACCCCGACGAGATCACTTCCGCGACGATGAAATGCGGCGCCGAGGTGATTCTTCCCGCCGATACCGACGGCCACGCGAAGGGGCTGGAACGCATCCAGGACCTCGGCATCGGCGCGACGACCTTCCCCTCCTCGGGTTCGGCCGCCGACCTGGCGCTGCTGCTGGCCGATCATCACGGCGCCGCGCTGATCGTCACGGCGGGAGCGCCCGCTTCGCTCGACGACTTCTTCGATCGCGGCCGCCGCGACAGCAATCCGGCTACGTTCCTCACCCGGCTCAAGGTCGGCACGAAGCTGATGGACGCGAAAGCCGTCGCGACCCTGTACGGCAGCCGGGTGTCCGGGATCGCCGTCGCGCTGGTGGTGCTGGCGGCGCTGGTCGCCGTGATCGTCGTTTTGCTGGCGTCCAACAGTGGCGGGGACTTCACGGACTGGGGTGTGGACACCTGGAACCGCTTCGCGCGGTGGGCCCAAGGGCAGTTCGGATCGTGGGAACTCTAAAGGGAGAACGATGATATCGATGCGCCGGCACGCCATCTCGATTGCCGCGATCTTCCTCGCACTCGCGATCGGAGTGGTGCTCGGATCCCAGACGCTCGCGGCCGATCTGCTGTCGGGATTGCGGGCGGACAAGACCGATCTGCGGCAGCAGGTCGACACCCTGACCGAGCAGAACCGCAGGCTCGGGGACCAGGCCGGCGCCGCCGACCGGTTCATCGCCGGATCCTCCGGTCGCATCCTCGGCGGTGCGCTCGCCGACCGCGGCGTCGTGGTGTTCACCACGCCGGACGCCGACCCCGGGGACGTCGACGCGGTGACCCGATCACTCGAGATGTCCGGCGCCGGCGTCACCGGCCGGATCGCGCTGACCGAGGCATTCGCCGACGCGACCGAGGGCGACCGGATGCGCACGGCCGTCACCAACGTCATCCCGGCGGGTGCGCAACTGCGTACCGGCGCGGTGGACCAGGGCAGTATGGCCGGTGATCTGCTCGGCCTGGTCCTGCTGTTGGACCCGGCCGACGGGCAACCTCGGGGCACTCCGCAGGAGCTCGAGCTGGTGCTGGAGACCCTGCGCGGTGGCGGATTCCTCGCCTATGGCGACACGCCGGTCCGGCCCGCGCAACTCGCGGTCGTGATCACCGGCGACGGCATCGACGCCGCCGAGAACAGTGCTGGGGCGAATATCGCCCGCTTCGCCGGAGCCCTGCGTGGCCGTGGCGCCGGGGTGGTCCTCGCCGGTCGCGCCGGCGCCGCGGACGGGCAGGGGCCGATCGCCGTCGTCCGCGCCGACGCCGCGCTCGCGGCCCAGGTGAGCACCGTCGACAACCTCGAACGAGAGCTCGGCCGCGTCACCACCGTGCTCGCGCTCGGTGAACAGCTCGGCGGCGGCGCGGGCCGCTACGGCACCGGCGCCAAAGCCGCCTCGCTGACCCTGGCCGCGGTCCCGGGCTGAGCGGCCCGACGACTTCCGTCACCGCCGGAGCCAGGGGATTCCCGCGCCCGCTCGGGCCTCCGACAGCCGCTGCGGTGGGTCGCCCGGCTCCGGCTACCGGTCACCCGTGCCCAGCGTGACGCGACCCGGCTCACACTCGGGCCGCCGATGCTCTGATCGGCGGCCTGGCGACTGGTGAGCAAACTCGCGTGGCATTCGAACGGACGGGCGGATTCGTGTTACCGTGAAGACCCGTGGGTCAAACACGGATTCAGGCGCGAACGGCCACGAAGCACATCTTCGTCAGCGGTGGTGTCGCCTCCTCATTGGGTAAAGGTCTTACCGCCTCCAGCCTCGGTCAGCTGCTGACGGCGCGTGGGCTGCGCGTCACCATGCAGAAACTCGACCCGTACTTGAACGTCGATCCCGGCACGATGAACCCGTTCCAGCACGGCGAGGTGTTCGTGACCGAGGACGGCGCGGAGACCGACCTGGACGTCGGCCACTACGAGCGCTTCCTCGACCGGGACCTGTCCCGGGACGCGAACGTGACCACCGGGCAAATCTATTCGTCGGTCATCGCCAAGGAGCGCCGCGGCGAGTACCTCGGCGACACGGTGCAGGTGATTCCGCACATCACCGACGAGATCAAGCACCGGATTCTCGCGATGCGCGGCCCGGATCTACAGGGCCAGACCCCGGACGTGGTGATCACCGAGATCGGCGGCACCGTCGGCGACATCGAGTCGCAGCCGTTCCTGGAGGCGGCCCGCCAGATCCGCCACGACGTCGGCCGGGACAACGTCTTCTTCCTGCACGTGTCGCTGGTGCCCTACCTCGCGCCGTCCGGTGAGTTGAAGACCAAGCCGACCCAGCACTCGGTGGCGGCGCTGCGCAATATCGGCATCCAGCCCGACGCGCTGATCCTGCGCTGCGACCGCGAGGTCCCGCAGGCGCTGAAGAGCAAGATCGCGCTGATGTGCGATGTCGAGGTCGACGCCTGCATCTCCACCCCGGACGCGCCGTCGATCTACGACATCCCGCGCGTGCTGCACCGCGAGGGCCTCGACGCCTACGTGGTGCGCAGGCTGGGCCTGCCGTTCCGGGACGTGGACTGGACCGTGTGGGGCGACCTGCTCGACCGGGTGCACTCGCCGCGCGAGACGGTCGAGGTCGCACTGGTCGGCAAGTACGTCGACCTGCCCGACGCCTATCTCTCGGTGACCGAGGCGCTGCGCGCGGGCGGTTTCGCATCGCGTGCCAAGGTGAACATCCGCTGGGTGCCCTCCGACGAGTGTGAGACCCCCTCCGGCGCGCAGCACGCGCTGCGCGACGTGGACGCCGTGCTGATTCCCGGCGGATTCGGCATCCGGGGCATCGAGGGCAAGGTCGGGGCGATCCACTACGCGCGCAACCGCGGCATTCCCCTGCTCGGCTTGTGCCTCGGGCTGCAATGCGTGGTGATCGAGGCGGCTCGCAGGGTGGGACTCGCGGAGGCGAACTCGGCCGAATTCGAACCGGACACACCGCATCCGGTCATCTCCACCATGGCCGACCAGGAGCAGGCCGTGGCAGGTGAAGCCGACCTCGGTGGCACCATGCGCCTCGGGGCGTATCCGGCCACCCTGGCGAAGGGCTCGGTCGTTGCCCAGGCCTACGGCAGCGAGCAGGTCTCCGAGCGTCATCGTCACCGCTACGAGGTGAACAACGCCTACCGCGACAAGATCGCCGAGAGCGGGTTGAAGTTCAGCGGCACCTCGCCGGACGGGCATCTGGTCGAGTTCGTCGAGTTGCCCGCCGACGTGCATCCGTTCTTCGTCGCCACCCAGGCGCACCCGGAGCTGAAGAGCCGCCCGACCCGTCCCCATCCGCTGTTCGCGGCGCTCATCTCGGCGGCGCTGAGATACAAAGCGGCCGAACGACTCCCGGTGGACATTCCCGGTGAAGAACTCGCGGGTGCGACGGAAAAGGCGTGACGGCATGACCGACGGGGGAGCTGCCGAGCCGGGTAGCCACGACTTCGAGATCGTCTCCGGCAAGACCGTCTACAGCGGCGCCATCCTGGCGTTGCGGCTCGACCAGGTGCGGATGCCGGGCGGGCGGGTCGTCGAGCGCGAGGTGATCGAGCACCACGGCGCCGTCGCCGTCGCCGCTATCGATGACGACGACAACGTGGTGCTGATCAACCAGTACCGTCACCCGATCGGCAGGCGGCTGCTCGAGCTGCCCGCAGGCCTGCTCGACCTCCCCGGCGAGGATCCGCTCCTGGCAGCTCGCCGGGAGCTGGCCGAGGAAACCGGGTTGGCCGCCCGGGAATGGGCGGTTCTGGTGGACGTGGTGCTCTCGCCCGGATTCACCGACGAAGCGCTGCGGGTCTACCTGGCGCGGGATCTGTACGAAACCGACCGCCCGGAGCCGGAACTGGAGGAGGCGGACCTGGAAGTGGTCCGCATGCCGGTCGACGAGGCCGTCCGCGCCGCGCTGGCCGGGGAGATCGTCAACGCCACGGCGGTCGCGGGCGTGCTCGCGCTGGCGGCCGCGCGAGCGGGCGGCATCGACCCGAGGCCGCCGGACGCACCCTGGGACGGGCAGCCCACGGCCTTCCTCCGCCGCAAGGCGGAGGGGTCCGAAGACTGACCCGAAGGTGCTCGGTCGCGAGCTCGACGCCTATCTCGACCACCTCGCCGTCGAGCGCGGCGTCGCGCCCAACACCTTGGGCGCCTACCGGCGCGACCTCGGTCGCTATCTCGACTTCCTGGCCGGGCGCGGCATCGGCTCGCTCGACGGGGTCGCCGAATCCGACGTCGCCGAGTTCACCGTGGCGTTGCGCTCGGGCGGTGGCGGGCACCCCCCGCTGGCGGCGAGTTCGGTGGCCCGCGCGCTGATCGCGGTGCGCGGCTGGCATCGCTTCGCCGCCGCGGAGGGACTGACCGGCACCGACGTGGCGCACGCGGTCAAGCCGCCCGCGCCAGGACGCAGGTTGCCCAAGGCGCTGCCCTACGACCAGGTGCTGAGATTGCTGGAGGCGGCGGGCGGCGGGCCCGCTGAGGCCGCGGGAGGAGCCGACGGCGGACCGCGCGGCCTGCGTGACCGCGCGCTGCTGGAATTGCTGTACTCCACCGGCGCCAGGATCTCGGAAACGGTCGGCTTGGACGTCGATGATCTCGACATCGAGGAACGGGCGGTCGTGCTGCGCGGCAAGGGGGGCAAACAGCGCTTGGTGCCGATCGGACGTCCCGCGCTCGCTGCCGTGGACGCCTACCTGGTCCGTGGACGGCCCGTGCTCGCCGCGCGGGGAAAGGGCAACGCCGGAGCCCTTTTCCTGAATGCCCGCGGGGCGCGATTGTCACGGCAGAGTGCCTGGCAAGTCCTGCACACCGCGGCCGAACGCGCGGGTATCGCGGCGGTGGTGTCGCCACATACGCTGCGCCACTCCTTCGCCACTCACTTGCTCGACGGTGGCGCCGACGTGCGTGTGGTGCAGGAGTTGCTCGGCCACGCCTCGGTGACCACCACCCAGATCTACACCCTCGTCACGGTCAACACCATGCGCGAAGTCTGGGCCACCGCACATCCGAGAGCGCGGTGACCGTCTCCGCGAGTCCCTCTGGGGGAAGACGGAATCCAGAGCGGAACAAATCGGACTGCGGTCCGGTTGTTGTGGAGCGGGCGTGCGCATTCGATCGCGGCCTTCGGACCACGACGCGAGGAGAGTTGTATGACAGGGTCTTTCATCGTCCACGAGGCCGATGTCGAAGCGGTTCCGCTGCCCGGCGGCGGGTCGTTCCGGCTGCTCGAGGACAGCGAGAACTCCGGAGGGCTGTTCGGCGCCAATCGCCTGACTCTGGCCGCGGGCGCGGACGGCACCCGGCCACACCACCATACGAAGTCGACCGAGATCTTCTATGTGCTCGGCGGCGCGATGGAGTTTCTCGTCGACGGCACCCGGAGCGTGGTGGGCAAAGGTGGCCTGGTGGTGGTTGCGCCGGGCGTCGTGCACGCCTTCGGCGCCACCGCCGACGGGCCTGCTGAATTCCTGGCTGTGCTCACACCCGGTATCGTCCGCTTCGAATACTTCCGGCAACTCGGCCGGATCGCACGCGGGGAGGCGGACTGGGACAGCATGAACGAATTGCACGACCGGTTCGACGTTCATTTCGATGGCGGACCGCAATGGCGCTGACCAGGGCGGGCCGAACACGCCGCGCGCAGGCGCGGCACTCGAGTGCCGTCAAGCGGTAGCGTCTATTCAGAGCTGGACCGCACGAAAGCGAGGTCGGCCCTGATCGGCCTCGCTACGCTCGGCGAGGCAACGGGCAGGAACGTATAAGGAGCAGCGGATCGTGACTACAGCCGGCGCGGCAGAGCCGCCGATGGGTGCTGGGGCGGAGCCGCTTACGGGCTCGCGACCGGGTCCGTACTCGGAAGCCGCGGCGGAAACGCTGTGGGGCCACGGAGTGGAGCCGGTCCCGGAGGACGCGACGCTCGGTCCGACCGGACGGCCGTTGCGGCTGGTGCCGGACCCGCCGCCGGTCAGCGAGCACGGTGACGCGCTGATCGTGGCCATGTGCAACCAGAAGGGCGGGGTCGGCAAGACCACCTCCACCATCAATCTCGGTGCCGCACTGGCCGAATACGGCCGTCGCGTGCTGCTGGTCGATCTGGATCCACAGGGCGCGTTGTCGGCCGGTCTCGGTGTCGCTCACCACGATCTCGATTCGACGGTGCACAACCTCCTCATCGGTTCCAAAGTGTCCATCGACGACGTGCTGATGCAGACCCGCGTCGAGAACCTGGACCTGCTGCCGAGCAACATCGACCTGTCCGCCGCGGAGATCCAACTGGTCAACGAGGTGGGCCGGGAGCAGTCGCTCGGCCGCGCGCTGGAGCCCGTGCGCGGCCGCTACGACTACATCCTCATCGACTGCCAGCCCTCGCTCGGCCTGCTCACGGTCAATGCCCTGGCCTGCTCCGACGGTGTGATCATCCCGATGGAATGCGAGTATTTCTCGCTGCGTGGGCTCGCGCTGCTCAACGACACCGTGGAGAAAGTGCGGGACCGGCTGAACCCGCGGTTGAGCCTGTACGGAATAGTGGTCACCATGTTCGACGCCCGACTGCTGCATTCCCGCCAGGTCATGGCGCGAGTCGTCGAGGTGTTCGGTGACCTGGTCTACGACACCGCCATCGCTCGGACCGTCCGATTCCCGGATGCCAGTGTCGCGGGCGAACCCATCACCACATGGGCGCCGAAATCCGGCGGCGCCGAAGCGTATCGGTCGATGGCCCGAGAAGTCATCCACCGATCGGGCCGGTGAGCGGCCGCTCCGACCCCTCGTCTGCGTCCCACAACGACCCGTCCGGCCAGGGGTCTCCCGCGGCCGGATCGACACCCGCGCCGGACGACCGTTCGTCCCACTCCGGTGGGCCGGACGAACCCGTGCGTCCGGTTCCCGCACTCGGGAACGCGGCGGCCGCATTCATAGCCGCGGGCCGGGACGCCGTGCCTCGCCGCCCGAACGCGGCCGTCGCCGGCGACACGGTTGGACGAACCGAACCGGTCAGCGCGGCTGCCCCACGTCCGCGGGAAGACACCGACCGACCGTTCGTGGACGTCTCCGATCAGCGCACCGAGGCGGCCGCGCAGGACGTCGCCGAGACGCGGGCCGATCGGTCCACCGACGCACCGGACGTTTCCGGTTCTTCGCCGGTCGCTTCTGGCTTGTCGTCGGTCGGGCCCGGTTCTTCGCCGATCGCTCCTGACTCGTCGCTGGCCGGGCCCGGCTCTTCGCAGGACGCTCTCGGTTCTTCGCAGGACGCTCTCGGTTCTTCGCAGGACGCTCTCGACTCTCCGCTGGACGCGCCCGACTCTCCGCCGAACGCACCGAGCTCTCCGCCGAATGCACCTGCTCCAAGCGGTGTTTCACCGGAGACCCAACAACCACCGGCGGCCGACCCGCAGGCATCCGGATTCCGGCTGCGCCTGAGCAACTTCGAGGGTCCGTTCGACCTGCTGCTCACCTTGATCAGCTCGCGCAAGCTGGACGTCACCGAGGTGGCGTTGCACAAGGTCACCGACGAGTTCATCGCCTACACCAAGGCCCTGACCGCGAGCATGGCGCGGCAGAACACCTTGCGGGCGGACAAGATCCTGGACCAGACCACCGAATTCCTGGTCGTGGCCGCCACGTTGCTCGATTTGAAGGCGGCGCGGCTGCTGCCGTCCGGTGAGATGACCGACGCCGAGGACCTCGAACTGCTCGAGGCGCGCGACCTGCTGTTCGCCCGGCTGCTGCAGTACCGCGCGTTCAAGCAGGTCGCCGAGTTGCTCGGCGAGCTGGAGGCGGCCGCGCTGCGCCGCTATCCGCGCGCGGTCGGCCTGGAGGAGCGCTACGCCGACCTGCTGCCCGAGGTTAGGCTGGGTGTCGGGGCGGCCGAGTTCGCCGCGATCGCCGCGGCGGCCTTCCGGCCCCGTCCGGTACCCAAGGTCGGGCTCGACCACTTGCATACACATGCGATATCGGTGGCCGAGCAGGCGGCGCTGGTGCTGGAGCGGCTCAAACAGCGTGGTGCGGGTGCGTGGACCTCCTTCGGTGAACTGGTCGCAGACTGCGAGGTCCCGGTGCAGATCGTGGCCCGCTTCCTGGCGCTGCTCGAGCTGTATCGCGGGAAGACGATCGAGTTCGACCAGCCCGATCCGCTCGGCCCCTTGGCGGTGAGCTGGATCGGCGACGAAGCCGCGCAACAGGTGGAGACCGTGACTATCGAGGAGGACTACGGGTGAGCGAGCACAGCGCGCGATCGCGCACGACGGAGCCGGGCTCCGGCGAGGTGCGGTCGTGAGTGAGGCAGTGGTGGAACTCACCCCCGAGCCGCTCGAGGACGCCGATTTCCGTTCGGCGCTGGAGGCCATGCTGCTGGTCATCGATGCTCCCGCACCGGTTGACCAGCTCGCCGCCGCCCTCGGCGACACCCGGGAGCGGGTCGAGCACACGCTGCGCGCGATGTCCGCCGAGCTGTCGGCGCGGTCCAGCGGGATAGATCTGCGTTTCGTGGGTGACGGCTGGCGCTTCTATACTCGCAGCGAGTACGCGCCGTATGTGGAGCGGATGCTGCTCGACGGCTCCCGATCGAAACTGACCAGGGCGGCGTTGGAAACGCTGGCGGTGGTGGCATACCGTCAGCCGGTGACCAGGACCAGGGTCAGCGCGGTGCGTGGCGTGAACGTCGACGGCGTGATGCGCACACTGCTGGCCAGAGGTTTGATCGCCGAGGCAGGTGTCGACCCGGAGACCAACGGAACGCTGTATTGCACGACCGAGCTGTTCCTGGAACGGATCGGACTCGCTTCGCTCAGCGACCTGCCGCCGCTGGCGCCCCTGCTTCCGGGCGTCGACCTGATCGATGAGATCAACGAGAGCCTGGAGACCGACCCCCGGTACACCAGGTTGAAAAAACCCGCCGAGGCCGATTTGGACCTCGGCACCGAATAGTGACAGGACACGATGAATACCGCTCGCCGAGATGGCACACCGGATCGTAGGAAACGCGGAGCGCAGCCCGAACGGGGCGCTGGCCGCGACTCGGGCTCACGCGACGCCCGTTCGGCCCAGCGGGGGATCAACGCCCGCGGCGCCCAGCCGGGTGGCGCGGGCCGGGGTGCGGCGCAACGCGGATCGGCCCAGGCTCCGAGCCCGCAGCGGCATACCGCCGCCCAGCCCGGCAAGAAGAAGCCCAAGCCGCAGCGTCAGGTCGCGCAGCCGCCGCTGCTGAGCAACGCCAAGCCCGCGCGCCACCAGAATGTGGAGATCCCCGAGACCGGCGGCCACACCAAGCTCCCGTGGGGCGAGGGGGAGCGACTGCAGAAGGTCCTCGCCAAGGCGGGCGTCGCGTCGCGTCGCGCCGCCGAGGAGATGATCGCGCAGGGCCGCGTCGAGGTCGACGGCATGATCGTGCGCGAGCAGGGACTGCGCATCGACCCGCAGCACGCGGTCGTGCGCGTCGACGGCACCCGCGTGGTGGTGCGCGAAGAGTTGGTGCACGTCGCGCTGAACAAGCCCAAGGGCTGGCAGTCCACCATGTCCGACGATCTGGGGCGCCCCTGCGTCGGCGACATCGTCGCCGAGCGGATCGCCGCGGGTCAGCGCCTCTTCCACGTCGGGAGACTGGATGCCGACACCGAGGGTCTGCTGCTGCTGACCAACGACGGCGATCTGGCGCACCGGCTCATGCACCCGTCCTTCGAGGTCTCCAAGACCTACTTGGCGACCGTGCAAGGGGAGGTCAACAATCGCGCGGTCACCAAGCAATTGAAGAACGGCGTCGAGTTGGAGGACGGTCCCGCGAAGGTCGACCGGTTCCAGGTGCTCGAGCTGGGGGAGGGACGTTCCCTGGTGAAGGTGGTGTTGCACGAGGGGCGCAAGCACATCGTGCGCCGTCTGCTCGACGCGGTGGGCCATCCGGTCATCCGGCTGGTCCGCACCCATATCGGTCCGGTCGCGCTGGGCGACCAACGGCCCGGCACGCTGCGTGTGCTCGGCCGCGATGAAATCGGCAAACTCTACGAGGCGGTGTCGTTGTGAACGGTGTGGAGATCCCGGTGCAGGCGCCGGCGCGGATGGCCGGTACGAGCCCGCTGGTGGTCGCCATGGACGGGCCGTCCGGCACCGGGAAATCGAGCGTGTCGCGGCGGCTGGCCACCCGGCTCGGCGCCCGGTATCTCGACACCGGCGCCATGTACCGGGTGGCGACGCTGCGCGTGTTGCGGGCGGGCGTCGAACTGACCGACACCGCGGCCATCGCCGCCGCGGTCAAGGAGCTGCCGCTGTCCATCGGCACCGACCCCAGCCGCGAGGTGATCGAGCTCGACGGCGAGGACGTCCGGTCGGAGATTCGCGGTGACGCGGTCACCAAGGCCGTGTCGGCGGTCTCCGCGGTGCCCGAGGTACGTGACCTGCTCGTCGCCATGCAGCGCGACATCACGGCTGTCGCGGGGCGGATCGTGGTGGAGGGCCGCGACATCGGCACCGTGGTGCTGCCGGCCGCCGACGCCAAGATCTACCTGACCGCCTCGGCCGAGGCGCGGGCACACCGGCGCAATCAGCAGAACATCGCCGAGGGCCGGGGCGACGACTACGCGGGCGTGCTCGCCGACGTGCAGCGCCGCGACACGCTCGACTCGACCCGCAAGGTGTCCCCGCTGCGCCCCGCCGAGGACGCGGTGCCGGTCGACACCAGCGACCTGTCCATGGACGAGGTCATCGACGAGTTGTATCGCGTCGTCGCGCGGCAGATCTCGGCGACCGGTGCCGGAGGTACCCGATGAACGAGGACGTGCTCGCCGGCGACGGCGTCTGGAGTGACGAAGCCGACTGGGAGCTGGCCGGGCTCGAGGGCGAATTCGAGGACCAGACGCACGTCGCGATGCCGACGCTGGCCGTTGTCGGCCGCCCGAACGTGGGCAAATCCACGCTGGTGAACCGGATTCTCGGCCGCCGCGAGGCGGTCGTGGAGGACATTCCCGGGGTGACCCGCGACCGCGTGTCCTACGAGGCCAACTGGGCGGGGCGGCGCTTCCTCGTCCAGGACACCGGCGGATGGGAGCCCGACGCGAAGGGGCTACAGCAATCGGTGGCCCGGCAGGCCGAACTGGCCATGCAGACCGCCGACGCGATCCTGCTCGTGGTCGACGCCGTCGTCGGCGCCACCGCCACCGACGAGGCGGCGGTGAAGAAGCTGCGACGCTCCGGCGTCCCGGTCATCCTGGTGGCCAACAAGGTCGACGACCAGCGGGTGGAAGCCGAAGCAGCGGCGCTGTGGTCGCTCGGACTCGGCGAGCCGCGCATGGTCAGCGCCGCGCACGGCCGCGGCACCGGCGACCTGCTCGACGACGTCCTCGCAGTGCTCCCCGAGACCCCGCGCGAGGGGACCGGCGGCGCGGGCCCGCGCCGTGTGGCGCTGGTCGGCAAGCCGAACGTCGGTAAGTCGAGCTTGCTGAACAAGCTGGCCGGTGACGAGCGCTCGGTGGTGCACGATGTCGCGGGCACCACGGTCGACCCGGTCGACTCCCTCGTCGAATTGGGCGGCAAGGTCTGGAAGTTCATCGACACCGCGGGGTTGCGCCGTAAGGTCGCCAACGCCAGCGGCACCGAGTTCTACGCTTCGCTGCGTACCAAGTCCGCGCTGGAAGCATCGGAGGTGGCGATCATGCTGATCGACGCCTCGCAGCCGATCACCGAACAGGACCTGCGGGTGATCAGCATGGTGGCCGATTCCGGGCGTGCGCTGGTGCTGGCATTCAACAAGTGGGACCTGGTCGACGAGGATCGTCGTCTGCAACTGGACCGCGAGGTCGACCGCGATCTGATCCGGGTGCCGTGGGCGCAGCGGGTGAACATCTCCGCGCACACCGGCCGTGCGGTGCAGAAGCTGGTGCCCGCCATGGAGACCGCGTTGGAGTCGTGGGACAAGCGCATCTCGACGGGCAGGCTGAACACCTGGCTGAAGGAAGTGATCGCCGCGACTCCGCCGCCGATGCGCGGCGGCAGGCTGCCCCGCGTGCTGTTCGCCACTCAGGCGACCACTCGGCCGCCCACGTTCGTGCTGTTCACCACCGGCTTTCTGGAGGCGGGCTACCGGCGCTTCCTGGAACGCAGGTTGCGCGAGGAGTTCGGCTTCGACGGCTCACCGGTCCGCATCTCGGTGCGGGTGCGGGAGAAGCGGGATCGGTCGAGGAAGTAGGAGCGCGCGTGCGGGGGTGGTCAGGGGTTGCGTCGCTGCGACCAGGGCTGATCATCCCGCGGTGCCACCGGCGAGGCCGCCTTGCACGCGCAGGACACCGTGCTGGCGATCGCCGCGCGCGAGGGTGACCTCGTGCGTGGCGACTGCTTCGGCGCCGTACTGGCCTGCCGTACCGCGATCGTTGCGCCGACTATCGAACACCGGGTGGTCCGCGGCGTCGCCGATGGTGTGCCGATGCTCTTCGACGCAGAGGTCGCCGTGGGCGTCGAACGGGGGCCGATCCCGCGGCCCGGCGACCGGATTTCCGTATACCCACCCATTTCCAGTAGAGTGGCTAACTATTGGCGATCTACCTTGATGTCGGGCATTCGACCAATGTTGCTGATGAGATGAGTTATCTTTCAGCTAGATGACGATATGGCCATGTCGATCGCGATGTCAGCAAATGACTGGCATCATCCGGTTATGGTCATTCCCAGCGTGCTGCCGGAACCCCCAGCCGTCCTGACGCCGTTCGAGACGGGATGGCCCGTACGTCTCGCCGATACCGACCGTGACCAGCGCCTGCGGCTCGACGGTGTCGCGCGCTACCTGCAGGACGTCGGGTACGACCACCTCGATGTTCTCCAGGACGGCGATATCCACCGACTGTGGGTCATCCGCAGGACGGTGATCGACGCGCTCAAACCGCTCGGGTTCGGCGAGTGGGCGACGCTGCGGCGCTGGCCTTCGGCGACCTCGACCCGGTGGTGCACGATGCGGGTTCAGGTTTGCGGCAGCGCGGGCGGTCTGGTGGAGACCGAGAGCTTCCTGATCCACTTCGGCACCGAGTCGGGCGTGCCCGCGCGGATGAGCGACCGGTTCCTGGCACCGATGCTGGCCTGCACGACCGAGCACCGGTTGCGCTGGAAGGCCTCGCTCACCGATCCGATGCCCGCGGCAGGCGAGCCCGGCGTCCAGATCCGGCCTTTCCCGCTGCGGGTCACCGACATAGACCTGCTCGACCACATGAACAACGCGGTCTACCTCACCGCGCTCGAGGAGGTCCTCGCCGATCACGCCGAACTGAAATCCGGTCCGCACCGCGTGGTGATGGAATACGGGAAGCCCGTGCGGTCCGGGGAGCACGTCGACCTCGTCACTCGCTGTACGGACTCGAGCCTGGACGTATGGTTCGCGGTCGGCGCGGACTGCCGGGCGATAGCCCGCGTCACCCCGCGCTAACGCGCCAACGCCTCGACGGTGGCGTGTGCGCCCCTGGTGTGCAGTGTGTCCAGGGCCGCCAGATACGCGGTCACGAACCGGGGGTGGTCGATCAGATCGCCGAACAGCGAACGTTCGCCGAGGAAGGCGGTGGGCTGCTCGCGTTGCCGCCGGGCGAGGGGAACCAGCCGGTCGGCGAGCCGGTCCACGATCCGGATCGGCTCGCCTTGCTCGTCGACACCCTCGGCGTAGCGCGCCCAGCTCGCGACAACCGCTGCGGCACAATCGATCTCGCCGTCGGCGGCGAGTTGCGCCCGTACCACCGGCAGCAGCCACTTCGGAATCCGATCGGAGGATTCCGCGCACAATCGGGCTATGGTGTCGCCGATCGCGGGGTTGGCGAACCGGTCGAGCAATGTCCGCTTGTAGGCGTCCAAGTCGACACCGGGTACCGCGCGCAGCGTCGGTGTCGCCTCGGCGTCCATATAGCGCGACAAGAATCGCCGAAAGACCGGATCCCGCGCGGCTTCGTGGACCAGCCGGTAGCCGCTCAGGTATCCGAAGTAGCACAGCGCTTGGTGGCTCGCGTTCAGTAACCTCAGTTTCATCAGTTCGTACGGGGTGACGTCCGCGACGACCTGTACGCCGGCTTCCTCGAAGGCCGGACGGCCGAGTTCGAAGGAATCCTCGAGCACCCATTGCGCGAAGGGCTCGGTCACGACCGGCCAGCGATCGATGAGCCCGTAACGCCGCTCGATCTCACCGCTCGCCTCGGGTGGGGTCCCCGGGGTGATCCGGTCCACCATCGAATTCGGGAAGCGCACGTGCTCCCAGATCCAGGATCCGAGTTCGGGATCGCGCAGATCGGCGAAGGCGCTGAACGCGCGGCGCGCGACGTTCCCATTGCCTTCGATGTTGTCGCAGGACAGCACGGTGAACGGTGCGATTCCCCGGGATCTGCGCCGGGCCAGCGCTTCGGTGAGGTGACCGAAGACGGTGGCAGGCGGGGAATTTCCGGCGAGATCGGCGCGAATCGCGGGATCGTCGGTCTCGAATTCCCCGGTGGCGGCCGCGATCCGGTACCCACCCTCGGTGATGGTGAGCGAGACGATCCGGGTGGCTGGATCGGCGAGTCTCTCCACGACGACCTCGGGATCGTCCGGGGCATATCGGTACTCGATGATGGAGCCGATCACGCGCGTGGTCCAGGCGCCGTCCGGCGCGACTGCCGACAGTGTGTACAAGCCATCCTGCGCCCGGAGCACATCGCGCATGCGGCGATCACCGGGCAGGACGCCTACCCCGCAGATGCCCCACTCGTGCCCGAGGCCGCGTTCGAGCAATCGGTCGAGGTACATCGCCTGGTGCGCGCGATGAAATCCGCCGACGCCGAAATGCACTACCCCCGTCTTGATCCGGGAACGGTCGTAGGTCGGTGTCGAGACGCGACCGCTGAACTCCGTCATTGTCGCCGCCCGTAAGGGCGTTGCCGTCCCCTCCGGCATCCCGCACCTCCCGTGTCGTGTGGATCACACCATATCCCCGAGTAGCCATCGATCGACGGCCATCCGGGTGTCCTCCTCGACGAGATCGGCGTTGATCGCGGCGGCGGCTGTCACGCCACCGGCAGCGGATTGCACCACCCCGGCGACGATGTCGGTGACGTTGCCCGCCACCCACACGCCGGGAACCGAGGTGCGTCCAGCGGCGTCGGCCACCACATGCGTGCCCGCTCCTGACGGGTGCTCGGCGGTTTCGACGCCCAGGGCGAGCAGCAGCGCATCGCGTGCGACCAGCCGAGGCGCGAGCGCCAGCGCGGCGATCGGCACGACCGGCCCGGATTCCAGCCGAGCTCCCGTGATGTGGTCGTTCACCACCTCGAGCGCGCGCACCGCACCCTCCACCACGGCGATGCCGCGAGCCGCGAGCTGCTCGGCCTGTTGCGCTGTCGGCGCGGGAGAGGTGTGCCGAAGCAGCGTCACCCGCGAGCTCCACTGGCGGAACAGCAGCGCGTGGTGCACCGAGCCGAGCACGCCGATCGGCTGGTCGCGGATCTCCCATCCGTGGCAATACGGACAGTGCACGACGTCGCGGCCCCACCGTTCCCGCAAGCCGCTGATCGGTGGCAACTCGTCCGCCAAGCCGGTGGTGACGAGCAATCGGCGACCGCGCAGGCGCTCACCGCGGTCGGTCTCCACCACGAACCCGCCCGGCGTCCGTTGCGCGGACACCGCTCGCGCGTACCGTATCCGCCCGCCGTACTGCTCCACTTCCCGCGCGCCGATCGTCACCAGCTCCGCCGGTGGAATGCCGTCGCGGGTCAGCCACCCGTGCACTCCCGCGGCGGGAGCGTTGCGCTGCTCGCGCGCGTCGATGACGAGCACCGAGCGGCGCGCCCGCGCCAGGGTCAGCGCCGCCGACAACCCGGCCGCGCCGCCGCCGATCACCACCACGTCCACTTGCTTTTCCTCAGCCATGCCTCACCGTGCCGACAACAGGCGCGCATCGGCAACTATTGTTGCCATTACGGCAAATAGGGCCGAGCTGTCTCCGCTCGTAACACCGGTGGACCGCACCCGCTACCCGACCGAGACGCACCCGTGCGACTTGCCGGGGCGACCACCCACTCTTCCCGGTCGGGGAACCTACCGTGAGGTTTATCGCCGCATGGCTGGGTAGACCGTCGATGTCCGGATCGACGGCAGAAAGGCTCAGAGCGATGTCCCAACCCATCACCAGCACCTTGGACCCGGAGCAGCAGCGCATCGCGGGCGAAACGCTGCAGGCCACGGTGGTCGACCTGATCGACCTGTCGCTGATCGCGAAGCAGGCGCACTGGAACGTGGTCGGCTCCAACTTCCGCTCGGTGCACCTGGCGTTGGACGAATTGGTCACGGTGGCACGGGAGTTCACGGATTCGGCCGCGGAGCGCGCCACCGCCGTCGGAGTCAGCCCGGACGGTCGCGCCGCGACCGTGGCCAGGGATTCCGGCACGCTCGGCATGGGCGAGGGCTGGCAGCAGGACACCGACATCATCGACACGATCGTCGGCAACCTCGCCGCCGTGATCAAACGGCTGCGTGAGCGCATCGCCGCGACGGAGAAGGCCGATCCGGTGACCCAGGATCTGTTCCTGGCGATCGCGGGCCGGCTGGAACAGTTGCACTGGATGTGGCAAGCGCAGCTCGCCACGGTCTGATGCGTCTTATCACGTGCGCGTTCGGCGCGGCCGCCACCGAGACCACCGCGGTCGCGGTGCGGATCCCCGCCGACCCGCGACACCTTGCCTTGGTCCGCGGGATGGCCGACACCGTGTGCCTGGTCGCCGACTTCCCGCTCGACGCGGCCGCGGACATCCGCCTGGCGATCAACGAAGCGGCCACGATGCTGATGGCAGGCTCCGTGCCCGGCTCGATACTCGGTTGCGAGTTCACCTACGGCGTGGACCGGATGAGCGTGCGCGTCGACGCCGTCGCGGCCTGCGACGAGCTGCGCGGCGATCCGTTGAGCTGGGAGTTGGTTCGTATGCTCACCAGTTCCCTGTCGATTTCTCGTGACCCTTTTGATTCGGAGATCGGCGGGTATCCGACCGTTATCGAATTCAGTTGGGAACGAGGACCATTTGATGACACGTGAGTTCACGACCGACGGAAATGGCACGACGGGCCGGACGCGCGCGGGCGACAGTTACGACAACATCGAGCCGTGGTTCGAGAAGATGGCCGCTATGGCGGAGGACGATCCGCACCGCGCCGCGTTGCGCGAGGAGGTGACGCGGCGCTGTCTTCCGCTCGCCGAACACATTGCCCGCAAGTTCTCCGGACGCGGCGAGTCCTACGAGGACCTGCTGCAGATCGCCCGGGTCGGGCTGGTGCTCGCGGTGGACCGTTTCGACGTCTCGCGCGGCAGCTCGTTCCTCGGGTTCGCGGTCCCCACCATCATGGGCGAGGTGCGCAGGCACTTCCGGGACAACACGTGGTCGTTGCGGGTGCCGCGGCGGCTCAAGGAGATTCAGCTGCGTATCGGCCCGGCCACCGAGGCGCTGTCGCACCGGCTCGGGCGGATGCCGACGGCCAGGGAGATCGCCGCCGAATTGGACGTCGAGATCGGCGAGGTCACCCAGGCGCTGATCGCAGGCAACGCCTATCAGACCAACTCACTGGACACGGGGGGCCGCGAGGACGGCGATGGCGCGCCGCAAGCGCTCGCCGACACGCTCGGCGCCGAGGAACCGTGCTACAACCTGCTGGAGCAGGCGATGGCGGTGCGCCCGCTGATCGCCGAGCTGCCGCAGCGCGATCGGCAGGTGCTGATCATGCGTTTCTTCGAGTGCCGGACCCAGAGTCAAATCGCTGAACACCTGGGCGTCTCCCAGATGCAGGTGTCGCGCATACTCGCCCGGATACTCGCGGACTTGCGCGAGCGCGCGCTGGGCTCCGACGAACTCGCTACACGCGCGGCCTGACTTCCCTACGTGCGCGGCCGGGCGGCCGAGCCGGTCATCGGCGTGGCGGAGACCTCTCCGCTCCAGCCGCACGGCAGGGCGCAATTGGCGATGACCTTGGTCTCCCGCTCGCCGTTGTCGTAACGCAGCGTGGTGGTTTCCGCGTAAGCGGGATATCCACACGCTCGGCATTTGCCGAAGAAATCGAGGATCTCTTCGGTGCGGGAGTGCGCGATTCGTCGGGCGGGCTTGTCGTCCATAACCTCTCCAGCCAGCGTGCGGTCCTGCCGAGCAGGCGTCTGAGACGTTACGATCGGCCCGCGGGCGCCCACTGGGAATTCCGTGTTCGTTGGGTGGATTCACAGGCGCCGCGCGGGACGATTGGGTGGGTTCCCAGCTTCAGGTGAATGCTGGGCAATCGCAGGGTATTTCCTGCGTATCGCTGGTAGTGGCGGCGAAGCGGGCGCTACTTGACCTCGCCTGTGACTGACGTTACAAAGGAGCTACCCGCCGACCCGAAGTTCTTCGAACCGGCCGACGAGAAGTGCACAAGTTGGTTACCGATGTCATCGATGTAGTCGCGGAGTTCGCGATCGCCCGCAAGACCATTTGGGATCTGTTGCTCGAACCACAGACATATCCGCGCATGTTCACCGGAATCGGCGCGTGCGAGCAGATCCAATCCGCCGACGGCAACGTGGTCTGGCGGATGCGTGTCGGTACCTACCAGACCGGCATCCGCACCCACCAGATCCGGCTGAGCGTGGGCCGGTGGTACGAGAGTTTCGAGATGCAGTACGCCGCGCTGGGCAGCTTCGCCTCGGTGCGGTTGCACGGTGACGAGGAGCGCACCAAGGTCACGGTCACCTATTTCGCGCCGAGCCGGGTGCACCCACGCGTGGCCGAGCTGTCCAATGTGGCGATCGCGGAGTGGACAAAGAGCGGACTCGAGCGGGTAGCCGACGTCGCCAAGGGCGCACGGACCTCGTTGGTGGTCAACGGCGAGGATTCGCCGATCCTGCGCAACGCGGGCGTAGCACGGCAGATGGTGGCCACCGGTGTCGTGCTGCCGGTGCGGCTCGATCGCACCGTGAAACAGCTGCGCTCGCTGGCTAAATGGGGTTTCAACCTGGCGGGCGGGTACGCGGCGGGCGCGGCATACGCGCCGGAGCGCGCCGCGATCATCGATGACCGCGGCACCCGGTCCTTCGCCGAAATGGACGAGCGGACCACCGCGCTGGCCGCGGCGATGGCCGCACACGATCTCGGCCCCGGTGACGCCATCGGACTGCTGGCGCGCAACCACGCGGGCATGGTCGAATGCATGGTCGCCGCAGGCAAACTCGGCGTGGACGTGGCCCTGCTGAATTCCGGGCTCGCGGGGCGCACCATCGAGGAGATCGTCCAGCGAGACCGGCTGTCGGCGCTGTTCGTCGACGGTGACCTGGAGGAGTTGGTGCGCTATCTGCATGCCGACATCCCGCGCTACAACACCGACGAACGCCCGCCCGCTCCCGACCGGACGACCGTGGATCAACTCGTGGCCGAGGGGCACACCACGTTTCGCACGCCCGCTCAGCCCGGGCGGCTCATCGTGCTCACCTCCGGGACCAGCGGGACCCCGAAGGGGGCACGCAGGCCGCACCCGAAGGGTTTCGGATCCATTGCGGCATTGCTCTCGCGCATCCCGATGCAGATGGACGAAACCATGCTGATTCCCGCGCCGCTGTTCCACACCTGGGGGCTGGCCGGTCTGCAACTGAGCACCGCGCTGCGCGCCACTGTGGTGCTCGCGGAACGCTTCGACGCCGAGGACTGTCTGCGCCGGATCGCGGAGCACCAGGTCAACACGGTGATCGTCGTGCCGACCATGGTGCAGCGCATCCTCGATCTGCCCCCGCACGTGCGCGCTCGCTACGACACCTCCAGCCTGCGGCGCATGATCAGCTGCGGGGCGCCGCTCGCTGGGGCGACCGTCGAGCGCTTCATGGACGCCTACGGCGACGTCCTCTACAACGTCTACGGGTCGACCGAGGTCTCGTGGGCGACGGTCGCCACCCCGGAGGACCTGCACACCTCGCCGACCACGGCGGGCCGCCCGCCGCTGGGCACCAAGGTCGCCGTGCTCGGGCCCGATCACCGCAGGTTGCCGATCGGCGCCACCGGGCATATCTTCGTCGGCAACCACATGCTGTTCGACGGCTACGTCAACTCGGCGCCACCGGACGAGGCACACGGGATGCTGGACACCGGCGACCTCGGCTATCTCGACGCCACGGGCCGGTTGTTCATCGCCGGACGCGACGACGAGATGATCATCTCCGGCGGCGAGAACGTCTTCCCGCGCCCCGTCGAAGAGGCGCTCGCGCACCTGCCGCAGGTCAGCGACGTCGCGGTGGTCGGGGTGCCGGACCGTGAATTCGGTCAGCGACTCGTGGCGTTCGTGGTGAAACGCGACGGAGCCGGGCTCGACTCGGACATGGTCCGCACCTACATCCGCAACCGCTTGAGCCGCTTCTCGGTCCCGCGTGACGTCACTTTCCTCTCGGCGCTGCCCCGCGGCGACACCGGCAAGATCCTCAAGCGCCTGCTCGCCGGTCCCGGCGCGACCCAACCGGATCTGCCCCCGTCGATCAACGGGCTCGGAACCGCGGGCTCGTCCTGATCCGCGAGCGGCGACCCGGCTCGCCCTGCGTGCGTCCCGAAAGGCCGTGGACCTGGCGGGTCAGTAGGCGGTGTCCTCCAGTTCGGCCAACGCGGATTCCAGGTGGTCGAGCAGCCTTGCCACGTCCGGCACGCTGCGGCGGCAGGCGACGATACCGACGTCGAGGCTGTCGGCGTTGCTGGTGAGGGTGATGTTCAGCGCCTGGCCGTCGAGCGGGATGGACAGCGGATAGCTGGCGTCGACCCGCGCCCCGTTCCAGTACTGAGGTTCCCGCGGGCCGGGGATGTTGGAGATGACGATGTTGAACGGGGGACTGGTCAGCGCGACCGTGGCCGGCAGCAGCAGCGACAGCGCCAGCGGGCTCAGCGTCAGCGCCGAGAGCGAGACCGCCTGCACCGGGGAGAGCGCCCGGTAGATCTCTTTGCTGCGGTGCATCGAGGTACTTATCGCCGCGAGCCGCGCCGCCGGGTCGGGTAGGTCGGTGGCGAGATTGCACAGCAGTGCGGCCACGGCATTCCCGCCGCCGTCGTCGGACTCGCGCCGCAGCGAGACCGGCACCATGGCGATCAGCGGCTTGTCCGGCAGTGCGACGTGTTCCAGCAGATAGGCGCGCAGCGCGCCCGCCGACATGGCCAGTACCACGTCGTTGAGCGTGGTGCCGGTCATCTTCTTGACCTGGCGGATCCGATCCAGCGGCCAGGAGCGGGCGGCGCAGCGGCGAGCCCCACCGATCGGGACGTTGAACATGGTGCGCGGGGTGGCGAAGGGCAGCGTCAATTGCTGCTCGAGCAGTGCGGCGCGAGCCAAGCGCAGAATCGAGGGAGCCGAGCCCGCCGCCCCGAGCAGCGCGCGTGCCCGGCTGCCCAGCGTGTGCCGCCGCGCCGTGTCCTCGCGGCGCCCGGGCGAAGGCGGGAGATGCCAAGGCACCAGCGCCTCGCTGGACTCGGGGTCGGTGGTCAATGTGCGCTGCAACAGGCGTTGGGCGCCGACGCCGTCGATGAGGGCATGGTGGATCTTCGAGTACAAGCCGACGCGGTCGCCGGCGAGCCCTTCGATCAGATGCGCTTCCCACAGCGGTCGGTGCCGGTCGAGCAGGGTGCTGTGCAGTCCCGCCGCCACCTCCGTCAGGGCGTCCAGGCCACCCGGTCCCGGCAGCGCCCGCCGCTGCACGTGATAATCGAGTTCCACGGCGCGGTCCACCGTCCAGGCCAGCTGCGGAGTGCCGAACAAGCGGGCAGGCCGCTTGCGGAACATGGGATGGAAATCCTCGTCGGCCGCCAGCGCCGCGTACGCGCGCCGGGCGAACTCGGGTCCGCAGCCGTCCACGGGGTCGAAGACCGACAGCGAACCGACGTGCATCGGATGCTCGCGTGATTCCGCCACGAGGAACAGAGCGTCTACCGGCGAGATGAATTCCATGGGCAGTTCCCTTCTGGCGACGCTGCGGCCGCGCCACGTTCTGGTTTCGGACGTGGAACAGTCGGCGACAAGCGTGCCGGAAGTGCTCATGGCGATGTGTGACCTACGCCGGTCGAACGACGATCCACAACCGATGATTCGATGCCGAATCCGCACCGGCTGGGCGGTTCGTCGGGGAATTGTGCGCCCGCGCGTCAGGACAGACGGCTGACCGGCCAATCCTGCGGAAGCTCGAGGCGCTGGCTGATCATGCTGATCGCGGCGTGCAGCGCTTGGATCTCGTCGACGCCGCTGGCCACGGACGCGCCCTGCTCGCTGATGTGGAACCGGCACAGGTGTTCGCGCCGGTCGGCCGCCAGATACGGCCTGCCGATGATGATCGACAGCGAACTGTCGGCGTCGCGCAGGGTGCGGGCCGCGATCAGGGCCTGCGATTCCTGCTCGGCTGTCGTGGCGGCGCGCGAGGGCCGCGCGGGGGCCGCGGGGAAGCAGGGGTCGGACGGCTCGGTCACCGCGAAGTGCGCGCCGTGACTGTTGGCCTGCCGTAGCTCCAGCGCGATCTCCTGGAAGGCGCGGTACAGCGCCGCGATGGAATCGGGACCATGCGCCCATCGCTCGCCGATTCCCTGAATGCGGAATCCGCACACCACGCCGGTGTCACCCGGCGCCATCTGTGGTTTCCCCACCTCGATCGCCACTTCCCGCGTCGCGTCGGAGACGGTGCGGGTGGCGATCACCTCCCGGATGCGCCGCCATCTCGTGCTCGCGATCGCACCGCCATGTTCGGACTCGCGCACTGCGGCCGTGGTCGTGTCGCCGGTGACCCGCGCCGGTATCGCTCTCATGGTGGTGGAGTACCCAAGTTGCCTCCCGGTTTATCCTGCGGTTCGAGGTGACCTGGACCGCAGAGTGGGATCGAGGGTCCCGCGCCTGGAAACGCGATATGTACCGCCCGGTGCCCGTAGGTGTGCCGAGCAGGCCGGCGCGACGCGCCGCGCGGTCTCGGTCGGCGCGTTGCCCGCCGAATACCGTGTTCGAGTAAGACACGCCGGATCGGCAAAGGGGCTACCCGATGGTTAACGTGCCCCGGGTTTGGCAGGCTGTCGCGCAGATGTGATGGTGGGGCCGCGACGATGAGGAGGGGCGGACGAAGTGGTAACGATTGCGCAGTTGCGAGCGGTTCTGTCGATCCTGCGCGTCGACCCGGACGAGGTCGGCGCACGGCTGGGCGACACGGGTCTGCGTGGTCCGGACGCGGAGCGAGTCCTACTGATCGGTTTGCTACACCGGATTGCGAGCAGTGAGCTGCGTCAGGTCGTCACCACGACGATGGACGACGAGGAGGCCGCCAAGGCCGCCGCGGTGAGCACCCTGCCGGTGAACGGCGAGAACCCCACCGAGCAGGCGCGATTCGACGCGCACTGGCTGCACGACCGCATCGGCGCGTTGGCGGCGGGCACCAAGGTGGACCCGGTGCCGGTCCTGTTGGACGCGGCCGCGCGGTCGACGGACGCGGCCGAAGTCCTGCTGCTGCTCAGCCGCAACCCCCGGGGCCACGACGCGGACTCCCGATGGGAGCGGGCGCTCGACGACTTGGGGCGCGCCTATCACCTGATCAACGACGAGCGGGTGGGTCGCTCCAACACGACGACCGCGCCGCTGTAGCGACGCGGTCGGGATTTCCGTGTCCCGGCGGCGTGGTGCGCGCCGCCGAGAGGCGGGTCACTTCGGTTGTGCCGGTGCGGATTGCGCGGGCTTGTCGGCGAAGCGGGTGGTGCCCTCGGCGGCCTGCAGCGTGGTGAGCAGATCGACACCGGCCACGACGAGGGCGGGTCCGCCGACCGCGATGGTTCCGAGGATGCCGCCGAGGCTCGCGCCGGTCAGTAGACCGGCCACACAACCGACGGCGATGGTGACCAGGCAGCCGATCGTGGCGCCGATGGCGGTGCCGACGAAACCGCCGATGGCGGTGGCAAGGCCGAATTGGCTGGCGAATTCGTCACGGGCGCGCTGGTTCTCGGTCATGGACGCGACCGGTTTCGCGACGAGCGTTTCGGTGGTCGCGAGGCCTTCCGGCCTGGTCGGCCGAAGCTCCAGAACCGTGCTGTCCTTCTTCACCTCCGGACGGACCGGAATGGCTGTGCCCGCGATGCGGAAGTCGAGCGGCAACGTCATCGCGACATGGCCGTCGCGGTCACGGATGTCGACCACGTCGATCACTTGGGCGACGTCGGCCGGGGCGCCGGTGTGGTCGACGAGCACACCGTTGCGCTCGGTCAACCGAGCGCTCTGCTCGCCCGCGGGCTGATCCCGCAGCGCCTTGGACAACTCGAAGGTTCCGCCCCGGAGCGCGGCGACCACCGTCTGATCGACGATCCGGGCCGAGTAGGTGATGTCGGGAGCGGGCTCGGCGTGAGCGACGCCGGCGCCGATGGTCAGCGAGCCGATGGCGAGGATCGCTGCCGCAGTGATGCCGCGGAGTTGCATGATTCGTCCATTCCTTCATCGGGTTCTTACCTGCGTCCAGCACGCCCGGACCCGCGCACTCCGGCAGCGCAAGAGCAGTCGGCTAGGTCGCTGAGCAGCCTAGCAGCGCTCACAGCAACCGATGAGCGTTCCGGCCCGGCCGGCCGGAGATATCGAAAAATTCTCCGACCGGCCGAGTTTCGAATCCGGCGATCAGCGCGCCGCGGCGAGTTCGCTCGCCTGCTCGGCGCGCAGGATCGCCGCGCTCGTGCCGGGTGGCCAACCGAGTCCCGCGTCGAGCCGGTCGAGCACCTCGGCGCCGGGCCGCGGGTTGCGGGATCGCTCGATCTCGCTGACCACCTTGGCCGGCGGGCCGCCGTTGGCGGCCACCTCCGCCTGGGTCCACTTCATCTCCCGCCGCCGCGCACGCACGCGCGCGGCGAGAGCGTCGAGGTCGAGCGCGAGCGCCGTCTCGGCCACGTCCGCGCGCTCCGGCGCCGGTTCCGCCGCCGCGCCGAGCTCTTCCGCCCGGTGCTTTTCCCGCAGCATTCCGCTGGTGATCAGCCTGGACCGTTTCCGCCTACCCATTTTCGCCACACGCTCTCCCATCCTCTGTCGAGTCGATCGAATGCGTCGCACTGCTCCGGCGGCGGGCAGCGCCCAGCACGCCGGGGAACGCTGAACATCATGGGGGAGGGTGGGTGCGGACCCTGCTCGACGCGCCGGGTCTCGGCTCAGCGCGCCCCGTCCTCCGGATGGAGGATCAGCACCGGAATCTCGCGCTGCGTCCAGGATTGGTAGGTGTCGAAGTCCGCGTAGAGGGCCACGAGGTCGGGCCACAGTCGGCTTCTCTCCTCTGGCGTCGCCACTCGGGCGCGGACGCGGCGGTGCTCGGCCCCGATCTGCACCCGCGTCACCGGTTGTGCCAGGAGGTTGAAGTACCACTGGGGGTGGCGTGGCAGCCCGCCTTGTGAGGCGACGACCACCAGATCGTCGCCGTCCACGAGATACAGCAGCGGAGCGGTGAACAGTTTGCCCGTTTTGCGGCCCCGGTGTTCGAGCAGCAAGGTCGGCACCGGCTTCCGGAACCCCGCACCGATTCGCCAGCGCCCGCCGATGCGCCCCTTGGTCCGGCGATATACCCAGACCTGGGTCTTGGACATGTACTTGACCAGTTTCGCGACGAGCGGGGAATCGAGGTTGCGCGGTCGGTTCGGCATCGGCGCCCTTCTTGTTCGGCCCGGTGGGCACGGGTGTTGCCGGGAAATCTATTGCAGCGGCGAGCGATTGATCCACATCTATGTCCGTAGTATCGTCCAGACAGATGTCCGGTTACTATTCCATAAATGCGCCGGCCGCGTATCAGAGGTGATGGAACCGGTGGCGAGCACGGTGGAGGAAACATGGATCGGGTCAACGGCAAAGTCGTCTTGGTGACCGGTGCGGGACGTGGGCAGGGCCGCGGTCATGCGATCACCCTGGCCGAAGAGGGCGCCGACATCATCGCCTTGGACATCTGCTCCGACATCGCCAGCAACGACTACGCGCTGGCGACCGAAGCGGATCTCGCGGAGACCGAGGATCTGGTGGCGAAGATCGGCCGCCGAGTCGTGGCTCGAAAGGTCGACGTACGGGATCGTCCCGCGTTGCAGGAGGCGATAGCGGCGGCCGTCGCCGAACTCGGGCGCTTGGACGTGGTCGTGGCGAATGCCGGAATATGCCCCCTCGGCCACCACGTACCGTTGCAGGGATTCATCGATGTCTTCGACGTCAACTTCGTCGGCGTGGTGAACACCGTGCACGCCGCCCTGCCGCATCTGGGTGCGGGCGCCTCGATCATCGTGACGGGGTCGGTCGCGGGCTTGGTGCCGCAAACCGGATTCAACGGCCAGCAGGCGCTGCAAGGCCCCGGTGGCGACGGCTACGGCCTGTCGAAGAAGATGATCCGTTCCTACACGCAGACTTTGGCCTTGACGCTGGGGCCGAGCTCGATCCGTATCAACGCGGTCCACCCGACCAACGTCGACACCGACATGCTGCACAACCCGGGCATGTATCAGATCTTCCGTCCCGACCTGCAGCATCCGACGCGCGAGGACGCCGAGGTCACCTTTCCCTTCATGCAGGCCATGCCGATTCCGTTCGTCGAGTCCTCGGATATCTCGCACGCGGTCACGTTCCTGGCCTCCGACGAGTCGCGCTATGTGACCGGTTTGCAGATGTTCGTCGACGGCGGAGCATCCCTGAAACTGGGCCTGGCCGGTCAGTGACGCGGAATGCGGTGTGTCACTTCAGGATGAGCAACGCGGACCGCTCGATGCGGTCCGCGATGTCCGAATACGATTTGTAACCCATCCCCGCGTGGACCAACGCGCCCGCGTAGAGTAATTCGAGCGATTCGAGAATATCCGCGTCCGGATTTCCGGACAGGGCCTGCGCGAGGCGTGCGCGAATCTCCAACCCGATACGTGCTCGCAAATGTTCGACGTCGGGATCGCGACCGAGCAGTGCGCTGGTGACCGCGCCGGACAATTCCGGCTCGTCGGCGACCAACAGCGCGATGCCGCGAAGTTCGGCGATCACCCGCACTGTGGCGTCCGGATCCTCGCTGACGGGCGAGGGCGTCGCGCGCAACCGGCGCCAGAAGATCTCCGCGACCAGGTGTTCCTTGGAGGAGAAGTAGGTGTAGGCGGTGGCGGTACCCACCTTGGCGTTGGCGGCGACCAATCGGATGGTCATTCCCGCGAAGCCCTCCCGGGAAAGCACTTCCAACGCCGATCTGGTGAGCTTGTCGACGGTGTCGGCCTGTTTTTCCGACAGGCGCCGTCGCGTCGCTTCGACGATCCTGGAATTGCTTTCGGACATGTGTCTAGATGCTAGTATCGCATTTCTGTTCGAGCAACTTCCACGCGGAAACCGGTGTGTCTCCGGCCACGGAATTCGGCGTCGGTCTGTGGGCTACGGCGTGCGAAACGCGCCGAGCGGCCTGTCGATGTCCGTCAGCTTGCCCGACAAGCGCTCGAGGTACGCGAGGACGTCGTGCTCGTCCTTGTCCGGTAGGCCGTACACGACGTCGGTGACTCCGGCGTGATCCCACTCGGCCAGACGCGCGGCGTCCGGTTTGTAGTCGAGGGCGACCACGCGAGGTCGTCCGGTCCGGCCGGCCTGCTGCCAGATCTCGTACAGCAGCGCGAGCCGGCCCGAGATCTCGGTCTCGCCCGGGGTGGTGATCCAGCCCTCGGCGGACTCGGCGATCCAGCGGAAGGTTCGTTCGGTGCCCGCCGCGCCGATCAGCACCGGCACCGAGCGCCGCACCGGTTTCGGCCACGCCCAGCTCGGACCGAAGGTCACGTACTCGCCGTCGTGACGCGCCTCGTCCTGGCTCCACAGCGCCCGCATCGCCGCCAGGTATTCGCGCAATACAGTGCGCCGCTTGTTCGCGGGTACGCCGTGATCGGCGAGTTCGTCGGTGTTCCAGCCGAAACCGGCGCCGAGTACCACGCGGCCGCCACTGAGATGGTCGAGTGAGGCGATCGTCTTGGCCAGGGTGATCGGGTCGTGCTCCACCGGGAGCGCGACGGCGGTGGCCAGTTCGATGCGTTCGGTGACGGCTGCCGCCATGGACAGCGCCACCCAGGGGTCGAGCGTGCGCAGGTACCGGTCATCGGGCAGGGAGGCGTCGCCGGTCTGGGGGTGCGCCGCGTTGCGTGCGACCGGGATGTGGGTGTGCTCGGGGACGTAGAAGGAGTCGAACCCCGCCTGCTCCGTCGCGCGGGCGGCCGAGGCCGGGGTGATGCCGCGGTCGCTGGTGAACAGCACGATGCCGAATCGCATGAGAACCCCTGTCTGATCGAGTCGTGCGGTGCCTGCGATCGGTGTTCCGCTCACGGGCGCACTCTGTCGGCGCCGCGCCGGTTGAAAACCGGAGTCCCGTTGGCGCAGTGTCTGGACAACTGTTCGGAATATAGTCCGGATGGCTGGTGGCTGCAAGAACGGGTTCTCGTTTGTGCCATGTCGGGTCGGGGCTGGGCGTGGGAGGGCTCGTTTCCGTCGAATCGGCGGTAGGGGATTGTCCTGAAAAACTGTCGGTGGTACCGTCCAGACACATGTCCAGCTATGTGTCTTTGCGGCGCGGCGCGAGGGCGTTTCCCGTCGAGAACGTGTTATCGGATTGGGAGTGTGTGTGATGACGGTTGTGGTGGGGCCGCTGGTGTTCGATCCGTATGACTATGGGTTTCATGAGGATCCGTATCCGGTGTATCGGCGGTTGCGGGAGGAGGCGCCGTTGTATCACAACGCGGATGTGGGGTTTTGGGCGTTGTCGCGGTATGTGGATGTGGTGGGGGGGTTTCGGGACAGTGTGGGGTTGTCGAGTGCGAATGGGGTGTCGTTGGATCCGGCGGCGTGGGGGCCGGATGCGCATCGGGTGATGTCGTTTTTGGCGATGGATGATCCGCGGCATATGCGGATGCGGCGGTTGGTGTTCAAGGGGTTCACGCCGAAGCGGGTGGCGGGGATGGAGGCGCGGATTCGGGAGTTGACGTTGTCGTATCTGGTGCCGGCGTTGGGGGGTGGTGGTTTCGATTGGATCGATGAGGTGGCGGGGAAGTTGCCGATGGATGTGATTTCGGAGTTGATGGGGGTTCCGGTGGTGGATCGGGGGGAGATTCGGCGGTTG